>NZ_CP117030.1:1500000-1649311 GCF_028551255.1 Vibrio tubiashii
GTTTGTTACGTTAGTCAGTTTACCTGGGAAGATTTCGTTAAACTCAGGGAATAGGTCTTTCTTAACAAGCTCTGAGTGAAGCGCTGCTACACCGTTGACTTTGTAAGAACCGATAACACATAGGTTAGCCATGCGAACCATGCGGTTGAAACCTTCTTGGATGATAGACAGCTTCGCTTGCTTCTCACCATCACCAGGCCACATTTTACGTACTTCTTGTAAGAAGCGGTGGTTGATTTCAAAGATGATTTCCATATGACGAGGGAGTAGACGCTGAATCAGCGACTCTGGCCATGTTTCTAGTGCTTCAGGTAGTAGCGTGTGGTTAGTGTAGGCAAAAGTATTTGCACTGATATCCCACGCTTTATCCCAAGATAGGCCTTTCTCGTCGATAAGGATGCGCATTAGCTCTGGGATAGCAATTGTTGGGTGCGTATCGTTAAGCTGAATTGTCTCTTGCTTAGGAAGATCAGCCAGCGCAAAACCTGCTTCTTCATGACGACGTAGAATGTCGCGTACCGATGCCGCCGAGTGGAAGTACTGCTGCATTAGACGCAGAGTTTTGCCTTTCTCGTGGTTATCATTCGGGTAAAGAACTTTAGTAATGTTGCCCGCATCAATTAGAGCGTGCTGCGCTTCAAAGTAGTTACCGTTGTTAAAGCTCGCTAGTGAGAATGGTGCAATTGCCTGACATTCCCATAAACGTAGCGGGTAAACCGTATCTGACTCGTAGCCCACGATTGGTAAATCCCAAGGCATCGCTTTTACGCTCATACCCGGTACCCATTTACGAACTTCTTTACCGTTCTCATGTGTGACTTCGACATGACCATAGAAGCCAATTTCTTGCGCAAGTTTAGGACGCGCGACTTCCCAAGGGTAGCCTTCAACACCGCGCCATGCGTCTGGTGCTTCTTGCTGACGACCTTCTTCGAATGATTGTTTAAACAGACCGTATTCGTAGTGTAGGCCGTAACCTACTGTTGGATATTCTTGTGCAGCACACGAATCCATAAAACACGCTGCCAAACGACCTAGACCACCGTTGCCCAGTGAAGGGTCACGCTCTTCTTCAAGTAGATCCGTTAGGTTTTGACCAAGCTCAGCCATCGCATCAGTGATTTGGTCGTATAGACCCATGCTGATTAGGTTGTTACCTGTTAGACGACCAATTAGGAATTCTAGAGATAAGTAGTTAACGCTTTTTGCGTTTTTGATTTTTGGATCTTGCTCTGTCTTAAGCAAGTCAAACGTTGTTAGTTCAGCAAGCGCTTTGCCCATAGCTAAGTACCACTCACGCGCTGTCGCTGTCTCTTCAGTCTTAGCGTAAGTTGCTGAAAGGTGCTTTTTCACGTCAGCTTGGAAAGTCGCTTTATCAAAATTTTTCTGTTGCGTAGGTTTCATTAGAGAAATCTCACTTATTGGTTCTAATCCATCTGTGCCATATCGTGCATTGACATGAACAGCAAAACATCCTCCCACAACACGGCAATTTGGGAGGAGGACGAAGGGCGTAGAGGGCGTATTACCAAGGGCTCAGTGATCTAACTCTCATTTAGATTCAACATCGTCTGAGCTCTGGTGATAGGGATCACACCATCAACGTATTTACCCTATAACTGATGTATTAAAGATATGTGTAGAGGGACATAACCAATTGAGCAATATGCATGCTCGGTCACAATAAGAATCACCACATGATGCAAATTACACAGTTTTTGGTGCAAACAGGTGTTCAAATCCCACTATTCAGCCCATCAATAAGTGACAAAAATCACAAAAATAGGGCGTAGTTGGCAGCAAAATGTGAATTACGCGAAAAACCCGCCGTCGATCAATAACTGTAGTGATTATTCTCAAGTAACATCCTTGCCGATAAGCTTGATTGCACAATATTTGCTCAATTACGTAAAGCACTTATTGAAATACGTGATCCTTTAAATAAAAGGTATGGCATAGGGATAAAAAGATGTGGATTCCTTCGAAATTAACTCGCCCAGCTCGCTTACATAATGCGATTGTCAGGCCGCGAGTTTTAGACCTTCTTCAACAAGCCCCGTTTTACAAACTGGTTTTGTTTAGATCTCCCGCTGGCTATGGAAAAACCACGATGGCCGCACAATGGCTATCGGATAAATCACACGTAGGTTGGTACAGTATTGATGAGAGCGACAACGATTCATTCCGCTTCATCAACTACCTGCTACAAGCGCTCAATAAAGCGACGGATGGCTGTTGCCCGAATTCACAAAAGCTGGCAGAAAAGCGTCAATTCTCTTCTCTTCACTCCTTGTTTGGCGAAGTTTTCACTGAAATGTCGAATTTCCATCAAGAGTGTTATTTGGTGCTGGATGACTATCACCTAATTTCAGAAGACGAAATTCACGAGGCAATGCGCTTCTTCCTCAAACATATGCCAGATAATGTCACTCTCGTTGTCACTAGCCGAGCAGCCCCACCACTTGGCACAGCGAACCTTCGTGTTCGCGATCTGATGATTGAAATTGGCGACGAACTCCTCGCTTTCGATACCGAAGAAACCACTCGTTTCTTCAATCAACGTGTCGCAGACGGCATTGATGATGCAACGGCAAGTAATCTACGCAACTATGTCGAAGGCTGGCCATCGGCGTTGCAGCTGATCGCTCTGCAAGCCCAGCACCAGCATAAAACCTTAGCTCAATCAGCCGAATCCTTCTCTCAGTTTAACCACGCTCATCTATGGGATTACTTGGTTGAAGAGGTGTTTGATCTTCTCGACAAAGAAACGCGTCATTTCTTACTCCAATGTTCGGTACTCGATCATTTCAATGATCAGTTGGTCTGTGAGCTGACAGAACGTGAAGATGCCCTTAGCATGATTGAATCTCTAAACCGATTCGGCCTGTTTATTCACCCGCTAGAGGGCGAGCAAAACTGGTATCGCTTCCACAACCTGTTCGCAGAATTCCTAGCTCACGAGCGTACCGCGCGTATCCCTCAACAAGAAAAACAACTGCATCAGACAGCAGCAAAAGCTTGGTTGAAACTCTCTTCGCCTCATCAAGCATTGCGTCATGCTCAAGAAGCCAATAACAACCAACTGACAGCGGATATCTTAAGCCAGTATGGTTGGAAGATGTTTAACGGCGGTGAACTCATCACGCTAGAAAAAGCGATTAATACTCTCACTCCTGAGCAACTTTATAGCGAGCCTAAACTCTGCATGCTGCAAGCTTGGTTGGCTCAGAGCCAGCATAGATATAACGACGTCGGTGATTTATTGTCGAAGGCCGATGAGCAGATGAAGCAGCTAAACATTGTATTAAGTGCTAAGGAGCAAGGAGAGTTCAATGCTCTACGTGCTCAAGTCGCGATTAACCAAGATGAGCCAGAGAAAGCGCTCGAACTCGCTGAACTGGCACTTAGCCAAGTAGACAGTACGGTTTATCGTAGTCGCATCGTTGCAACCTCTGTGGTCGGTGAAGTCAACCACGTACTCGGGCACCTAAGCCGCGCACTGCCTATGATGCAGCAAACAGAAAAGCTGGCTCGCCAATATCAGGTCTATCATCAAGCCTTGTGGGCAATGCTTCAGCAGAGTGAAATCCTCATTGCTCAAGGCTATGTTCAAGCGGCGTATGAAGTTCAAGATAACGCTTTCAAACTGATCGAAGAACACCAATTACAGCAAGTACCTCTGCATGAGTTTTTGCTTCGCGTCCGTGCGCAAATTCTGTGGTGCTGGAACCGCTTAGATGAGGCAGAAGAGTGTGCCTACAAAGGGCTTCATGTTCTCGGAGACCACAGCCCAAGTAAGCACTTACATAGCTATTCCATGTTGGCACGTATTGCGATTGGCCGAGGTGAACTGGATAAAGCGGGTAAGTTTATTGAACAGATTGCTCACTTACTTAAGCAATCTACTTACCATGTTGACTGGACCGCCAATGCATCACTGTCGCTGATCCTGTTCTGGCAAGCACGTGGCGATTTGGACTCCATTCAACAGTGGCTTGAAACCACAGTACGCCCTGAATCGGCGTGCAACCACTTTACTCAACTACAGTGGCGCAATATCGCTCGTGCACAAATCTCGCTAGAACAATATACAGATGCAGGGAAAACGCTTGAATTCCTGCAGCAACAAGCACAAGAAAATGAGCTGTTGACCGATACCAATCGCAACCTCATTGTCGAAGCCGGTTTAGCCGTCTCTCAAGGTGACGAAGAAACCGCACGCGAACGCCTAAAGTATGCACTAGAGCTTACTAACCAAACCGGTATGTTGGGCAATTTCCTCGTCGATGGTGCCAAGATTGGTCATATTCTTGAAAAGCTTAACCAGAAAAATGAACTTGGCGATCTAGAGCGCCATCGAGCACAGCAGTTGCTTAAAGATATTTCGACGACTCAGCGCAGCAGCTCTGTTCACTTTGATGAAGAGTTTGTTGAGAAGCTCGTTAATCACCCAAATATCCCAGAACTTGTTCGTACGAGTCCGCTTACTCAGCGTGAGTGGCAGGTGCTGGGGCTGATCTACTCTGGTTTTAGCAACGAGCAGATTGCTCAAGAACTTGATGTCGCTGGAACAACAATTAAAACTCATATTCGTAACTTGTATCAGAAGCTCAATATTGCTAACCGTAAAGAAGCAATTAAAACGGCAGAAAACCTACTGCAATTGATGGGCTATTAGTAAGAATTGGCCGACTTGAAACGTCGGCCAATTTTTTGAGCCTACTTGCTCAATTTGTCACGCTCAGCCAATCGCAAACGATTAAATGTCATTTATGAAACGAAATGGGATTGGAATCACTCATTTTCATTTATACATAAATCAAATCATATACACCCATCCAATAAGTCCACAAGATTTTAGAAAAAATCAACAAATCTTTTTGTCATTAGTGACACTTTTACGACCAATTTTGCTACTCTCTGGCAATAAATTTTTACAGATCAACTCGGATCTATCTTTGTCGAGGGTGTTTTCTTTTGAACATGAAATTGTTTGGCAGTTCGCTAATTTTAGGTGGAACTGCACTTGGTGCGGGAATGCTCGCCATACCTATGGTACTAGCGCAATTTGGCTTTATTACTAGCTCGATCTTGATGCTGGTTATTTTTGTTGGCACTACCTATGCGTCGTTGCTGCTAACCGAGGCATGCAGCAAAACCAAACAAAGTAATAGCATGAGTAGTGTTGCGGAATACACTTTGGGCAAGAGCGGTAAACGCTTTATCAATGCACTGTTTTATCTATTGCTGGTTTGTATGTCGATTGCCTACCTGCTTGGTATTGGCGACATCATCCACAAACTGTTTGATGACCAAGATATCTATGTTTCCGCTTCCACTAGTTACACGCTATTTAGCCTTATCATGGGGCTTGTCGTCGCTTCTGGTGCCGCATACATCGATCGATTAAATCGTGGTCTGTTTATCCTGATGGTTGTGATGCTGTTTCTTGTCATTGCCACTCTTCTTGGCAATATATCCTTTGATTATTTAGTTGAAACTAGCCAATACACAGGTCAAGAAGTCGTAAGATATAGCGCGATCATCTTCACCAGTTTTGTTTCTATGGTTGTTATCCCTTCATTGGTTAACTACAACCGCGAAGCGAGCAGCAAAGAGCTGCGCAACATGGTGCTATTAGGCTCGGTAATTCCACTCGTCTGCTACCTAACTTGGCTATTTGCTATTATCGGCAACCTAGGCACAGAGACGATAAGCCGTTTCCATAACATATCTGAGCTTATCAACGCCTTCAGTAACCAAGGTGCACATATTAAAGCTATCATCGCGATTTTTTCAGCTCTTGCTCTTGTGACTTCCTTCTTAGGTGTTTCCATGGCGCTATACGACCAAAACAGAGACATGGTGACAGCAAAGCGCCCAGTGGCTTACGCGTTAACCTTTATTTTACCGATTGTGTTAGCGACTTTGTTCTCTAACCAATTCGTCAGCATGCTCGATTACGCTGGCATGGTCTTAGTGTTCCTTGCTATTTGGGGACCGCTCGCCATGGTGCGTAAAGTGCGCCACCCTGAGTACAGCCAACCTATCGCCGATAACGCCTACACTGCAGGCGGTGGCAACGCCGCACTAGTCAGCACTACCCTATTCGGTGGTTTGATTTTTGTCTCTTGGTTTATGGGTTAAACAAAAAAGCCAACAGCTCATGCTGTTGGCTTCTTACTAACAGTTTAATAGGAACTCTATAAGATCTCTCGCGCTTCTAAAGACATCACAGCGTTCCAAGATGGCTCGACTCGCTCTTTCTTGACATAGCCTTTATTAATCAACCACGTCACGTCGCTATCCGTCTCATCCACTCCCGGGTAATGTGTTTTGCTAGTCAACTTACATGCGTCGAAAGTCCCTGCTGGAACTGATATCCGCTCTTTCCCTAGGTAAGTTTCACTATAATCAAATGCCGACATCGGCCAAGCCTCTGTTATGCTATTTAATGTAGTTTCACTATCCACACTTCTAAGCCCATGTGTCACAAGCTGAGCTGGCACCTTGCTATCATCAAAAATCACAGTTAGTGGGGCGTTGACTGCTCTGGTATGTGTTTTTTCAACACCAAGCAACTTGGAGCTATGTGCAACCGCTGGCGGTAAACCAACCTTGGCTGTCCCGTACAAAAGCTCACCTTGTGGATTAAAACCTTCCTGCCCTAAATAATGCTCATTTGTGCTATACATGAGTTCATAGCTATTTAAGTTACCATTCTGATCATAAATACTCAGCTTAGATTTAGACAGTGTTCCAGTCCAATCGGCTATCCATGTCGGTAAGCCAGTTACCTCCGTAACGTCATTTAGCCATGAAAAGTTGCTCCCTAAATACTCCAGTCTAAAATCAAAATTGGTCGACATTGATTGGTTCAATGTTCGTGTAACCTTGTAGTTAATCTTATCGCCTATCTTTGGTTGATAATGGCTGTCTGGTAGTGAGTCTAGACAAGCTTGTAGGTTGAGGGGCTGAGCATAGTTTTCCAAAATAAACTCTTTTGTCGCCACATCAAAAACGTACTCAGGCTCGCCTCTATTGATAGTTTCCATAAACCAAGCAACGCGGACGAAGTTGTCAACGACCGTGAAATAGACCGAATTATCAGCAGGGTTATAATTGTGCCAAGATGCCTGTGAAGCAATGCCTTTCGGTAAAGTCACCTGACGAAGCGTTTCACCATGAACCGTTAAATCTTTCCACTGTCCTGTTTGGGAATAACGAACCAACGGAGTCTCTCCATCATAGGAGCCCTTGTAATAGGCAATAGAGCCTGAAGGGAGTAATTGAGCATACAACACGCCATCATCTAGCTCGCCCATGACGGGCATACCTGACGTATCTACTGTACCTGTTCTATCACTTGAGTCCTGAGCGAGAGTTGACTCTAATGTCGTGAGCCAGCTGCTGACATTGTTCGCACTGACTCCATTACACATGTTGTTAAGCTCGGTATATCTTTGCAAATCATTGCACCAGTTTCCTTTGTTAAAACCATAATATCCTTTGTTAACAAAGTCGGTCTTAAGCTTGTACGCGGTTGTATTGTCCGGGAAGACTAAATCGCTAGGTACAACATTCGCCCAAGCGCCGGCTTCAGCAGTTTTAGCCAAAACCGCACTGACGTTCAGACCACCAATGTTAACTTTTTGAGCTGAGGCTGTTTGACTCAGTACCGACGAGCCTTTAACAAATGTCACCGTTTTATCGGGATTGAGCACTAGCTCAGCGACAGAGTCATTCAAAGAAGACCAACCAACTTGATCAAGCAATAAGATATCTTCAACTTGCCCAGTTGAACGAATAAACTCTCGACGAGCATAATCATAGCCATACTCCGTTGACGTCACTGAACCATCTGCTTCGCGCTTCAAGTATCCATAGTCAAGAGTCAATGGCTTGTTAGTGTGCGATTGGCTACTAAACCAGCTGATACCTTGTTCCGAAATCAAGGTAGCGAGATCTACCTTTGCGGAATTCTTAACCGCTTCATTCTCTTTGACTTTGTCGCGCAAATTATCTACATCTAGGTTGATGTGGTCGCGATCAATCTCGTCTGCAATCGACGTTGGATCGAAGCTGTTTCCATTTTGGGCGACTTTCGATACCACATTTTCAAGAACTATCGTCACTTCCTCGATGATTAAAGAGATTAACTCATCATCACTGATACCTGCATTTGCGCTCGCTTGCTTAAGAGAATCCGTTTTAGAAGCCATAATGTTGGCAGTAACTTGAGCCACTTTGTGTAAGCTTGCAAACGCTGTTTTCTCTTCGTCGCTTAAACTCGAAGAATTTTTTGCCGCTATATAATCTTTAGTTACATCAATTGTTGAACCAAGCTTTTGTTGTACTTTGCTTTTCGCTTCGTCTAGCGTGCTGCCTTTTTCCACTTCGTTTTGAATCATGGTGGTCAATGGACTCACAAAGTCAGAACCAGGAGGCGCAGTTAAGTTGTAACCTTTGCTCAACACTACACTGGGGTTGTCTGAATCAATAGTTTGTCCAGCGATTACTTCGATTAACAGTACGCCTTGTGCAATTTGTTCCGCAGTTAATCCAGTAAGTGTAAATTCGCCATTATCACTCGTTACTGCATTGGGTTCTGAAGATTCACAAACTTTGTTGTTGTTTAAATCTAAGCAAGCGTTCGCACCAATAAGGTAACCATCCGCGGCACGCGCAGTTAAAGATGTGGTGCTGGTTGAGCTAGATTCGCTATTTGTGTTCATTGTATCCGAGTCAGAACCTCCGCAAGCCGTTAATGCAACGGCTATAGCAAGAGCTATCGAAGAGTGCTTTAAGACCATAAACTGTCTCCAAATGTTCAATAATTGTCCTTAAAATGCACGAACCATGGATTCCTTGTGATATTTCGAAGGCGTGTGGCTTCATGCAAATACGCGCCCAAACATATCAATTAGCAAAATGGATAATTGCTACCCCATTCAAGTTTCAAATTGATATTTCACTTAGAAAATCCATGTATTTATTTGAATGCGAGCCACTACGAAACTATTGGGAAATTTATAAAAAACCTCTTATTTTCGAGACACTTATAGGTGTAACAAAATCTGTCAACTTGTTAATTAATATACACTTTCTTTCAACCTCCTATAACAAAAAAGCCCGACCAAAGGTCGGGCAATAGACAGACGATCATCATTCCATGACAATCAAATAGGACTTATTAGAAGTTATAGATTAGAGCAAGTTCGACACGCATTGCGTCTTTACTATCGGTGCTGACTACGTCACGGGTGTAGTCACTTGCTAATGCATAGTAGGTGTTCACTTCCGTTTTCAGGTTACCCGTAATGTAGTTATGGAACTGCAGATAGAACTGGGTGTAGGCGTACTTCTCATCCGAGTCTGCACCGAACAACACGTCTTGGTTTAGGGTGTAGATGGCATCATCCGTATTGGCACGCCACGTCGACATAAAGCCCGTAATAATGGTTTGCTTTGGAGAGTATTCAATCACTGAGTAGCCACCAAGCTGCATGGCGTTACCGTAAGCGCCATCATGAGCAAAGCCAAGTGGGTCACCCGTCCAAAGTGGGTTAAAGGTATTCACCTCATCACTATTCTTATCCGAGCCAGAAGCATAGTGAAGGTTCATACCCACACGGTAGTTCCAATCCGCTTTCCAGTTGTAGTTAAGGTCTGCATAACCCATGTAAGCCGAGATATCTTTACCTGCATGATCACCAAACTGGTATACACCGTCTAACATGTAGCCAAAGCCTTCACTAACGAAGTTATGCGCATGTAAGCCTAGCACTTGGATATCCACATCGCCGTCTGGTGCATTGACAAAGCTTGAGTTAGTTAGCTGATTGCTCATCACATAAGCTTGCATTACACCAAAGCTTGTTCCCCAGTTAGCGAATAAGCCCGTTGATTTCTTGCCGTTGGTTTTATCATCCCAGTTACCACCGAAGCTGCCATCTTTAAACAGCGGGAAGATCTCTTCACCATAGTAGGCATCAAAGTTAATGCCATTGACGCTGTACTTAGCGCTGACGGCATTCCAACTTGATTGAACTGGAGTGGGTTCTCGGTTCATCATTTGCCACTCATTGAGATAGATCTCTTGGCGACCTAGACGAGTACTTAAATACTGTTCTCCATCATCAACTAGCTTGAATTCAGTAAAGAATTGGTGGAAATCCGTCCCCGCATCATCGACAGGCCCCGGAGCATCTAAGTTGGTGTAGTTAGTGCGAATCTCACCAAACACACGCATCCAATCTTGATAAGTCACATCCGCTGAAAAGTGCATTCGTGAGCGAAGCTCGTTGTGTTTACGCACATCAGGGTCGTACATATGATTCCAGCGATTATCAAACGCCAGTTTCACGTTACCGGCAAACGAGACTTTCCACTCACCATCGTCCGTAATATCTAGACGTTTGAGTTTTTCAGAGAAGCTCTTGTCGCTCTCTTTTAGATTATCAACATAGCTCCAATCTTCGTTAGCGCGGTCGCCCCAGAAGACAATTGGGCTACGCTCTGGCCAAGAGGGGGTTTCTGCTTCACTGGCATGTAAGACACCGGAAATACTCAATGCTATTAAGGTAAGCGAACATTTTGTTATGGTTTTCATTATTCAATTTCCATATTTTGGGCACAAGGAATCCTGCCTGTGGCCCATCAGCCACAGGAGGAGTTTGTTGTTATTGGTATTTATTTTTTTAGTTAGGAATCCACGCCAAGCGCTTCTTTAATGCCTGAAGCTATGGTGATCACATTGGCACCGTAGATAACTTGAATACCTTTCGGCATACGGACAACACCGATGGCATTGAGCTCTTTCTTCCAGAAGTCATCGCTTGCGGCCAAGGTTTCGTCATGGAGTGAAACACGCAGTCGAGTCGCACAGTTAGAAACGTTTTCAATGTTCTCTGCGCCACCAAGTGCTTTGATGATCTCTACTGGCAGCCCAGCGGTGTTTTGCTTCTGCTTCTTCTTGAAATCTTCTTTGCTATACAGCGCGATATCACCTTCATCAGCGTCTTCACGACCCGGTGTTTTCGAATCAAACTTCAAGATAAAGAACTTAAAGGTGTAGAAGTAAATCACGAAGTAAAGCGGAATGATCCACAGCAGTGCCCATGCATGTACTTTCTCAGGTTGCAGTAAGTTTGGCACCATAAACAGTAGCTGGTTACCATGGATAGATACGCCCATCATCTCAGTAATGACATACGCAAGGCCATTGAGAGGCACGTGCACAGCAAAGAACAGGAATGGTTGAACGAATAGGAAGGTGTACTCTAGCGGCTCTGTGATACCGATAACCGCGGCAGTAAATACCGCTGGCACCATGATTGCGGCTACTTTCTTGCGGTTTTCCGTTTTCGCCGTAACGTACATAGCGTATGCAGCACCTGTTAGACCACCAATTTGGATTGGAATACGACCACTGGTGAAGTTATGCGTAATGTAGCCAGTCGCATCAGGTGAACTCATTTGGCCATTCATGATGTTACGAACACCTTCGTAGATCACGCCGTCAATTTCCATCACACCGCCGACGCGAGTGTATTCGATTGGGAACGCAATCAGATGGTGAAGACCAAACGGCAATAAGCCCTTATCGAACACACCAAACAAGAAAGAACCAAAAATGCCAGAACTCGTAATCAAAGTAGTAATCGACTGCAAACCGCCAGCAATTGGTGGCCATGCGTAGTAGGTAATTAATCCCACTGGCATGATCGCCATGTAAGAGAAGATCACTACCGCACGAGGGCCAGAGAAGAAGCTCAGCATTGCAGGCATTTCAAATTTGTAGAAACGGTTGTGTAGCCATGCCGTTAAACAGCCGACGATAATACCGCTGAAGATCCCCATGTTGTATGAGAATACCCCAAGGTTTTCACCCCATAGCGAGTTAAAGTTTTGCGCGGCAACCATCTCGTAACCGAGTTCGTTCACTAGGTAGTCGACGCTTGTTGTTTCTGGTGTCCAACCGTTGAAAGCGGCGATAGAGCCAACAGCAACGTTGAAACACATAAACATGGTGAAGCCAGTGAACGCCGCCCAACCTTTTTCTGATTTAGAAAGGGCGAACGCCAAACCAATGGCAAAGAATGGTGGTAGGTTACGCATTACCATCAAACCGAGATCCAACATCAGCTTGAAGAATGCCCAGATAACAGAGTCTTGGCTGGACATTTGGTTGACAACGCCCGCACCAATACCAATGTAAATACCTGCAATTACCAACACGATGATAGACACCATCATGCCGCCAGCAAGTGCTTGAACCTTATCTCTCATAATTTACTCCTGAAGTGATATGAGAACTTTCACGTATATTGTTATTGCTTTTCTCAATGACTCTAGGCTGAGCTGTTCATTGGGCTCGTGCACATGAGTCACATCACCTGGAAAAGTAGGTCCGAATGCCACACCATTGCTTAACGCACGCGCGTACGATGCCGCGCCTTTGCTAAAGCATTGAGATTCCATTCCCGTAACTTCGGAATACGCTTTTCCCATCGCTTGGATAAGGGCACTTTCGGGTGAGAGGTAAGATAGAGGTAGGTACTGCTGCTCGTTGAAACTCACTCCATACTTTTGGGATAAGTGTTGGAGTTGGGTACGGGTCTCTTCGATGCTCAGTCCTTTAGGAAACCGAAAATCAAAATCCAAGTTGTATCCATGTTCGTTGAGGTTGAGAGAAGAGACGCAGCAACTGGTGCTACCCATTTCTTCATCGTGATACGCAAGCCCTAATTTCGCTCCATCAATCGACTCTGAAAAACAAGAATCGAGCAATTCAATCAAGCTTTTTGAGTTTGCGTCTAACCCTTCAACATGGCGCATCACAGTCATAAACTTGTCCAAACAATTTGGGACGCGATGCGGGTTGCGAGATTTCTCCCACGGCGTTGTCAATACAACGCGATACAGCTCCTTCTGCTGAGTTACTTCGGCAACACTGTCAAAGTGTTGCGCCACTCTTGCTGCCTGTTGTCCTGAAAGCCAAACCGAAAGGTGGTGACACGTTGAAGTACGGTCTCGCTCACTTTCAATCCGGTGAATCTGGCAACATCCTAAGTCACGTAAAGGTGGGAATTCTTTTTGTAACTCGGCATACAAGATACCTTTCTCTCCATTGACGATTGGGAAGTCGCCATCCGGAGAAAAGCCAACAGCCGGTTGTGGCTGATGACGAAAATAATGCTCTACACATTCCCAAGTTGTCTCTTCAGCCCCACCGATAATGACGCGAATTTTTCGCTTCATCGGTACATTGAGCTGCTTAAACATCTTGAGGATGTACAGCGAAGCCATAAGAGGCCCCTTGTTATCCGTTACACCTCGGCCAAACACCAAACCGCCCTGTTGGTGAAGTTCAAACGGAGGCGTTTTCCAAAGGCTTGTGTCCCCTGCTGGGACGACATCAACGTGATGTAAAATGCCGATTTCTTCTTCACCTAGACCATAGCTAATGTCCATTGCATAGCCTTGGTGATCGCGTACTTCTAACCCTTCTCTTTTGGCAAAATTAATAAGGTAATCAAACGCTTCTCTAATACCTTTACCAAACGGTGCGTGGTGAGATTTTGTGCTCTCATCACGCACTGACGGAATAGCAATTAATCCAGATAAGTCGCTGAGTAATTCATCAGTACGGTGTACAAAATACTCTATCGCTAGGTTGGAAAAATTGCGTTCCGTCATCTTTTGTTCCTAATTTATTTACTGTTGATAAAGATATAATTAGAGTTGTTACACAAGTCTCAATTTCTCGCTAACCAGTGCACGCCACCCTGATCTGAAAACGCCATAAAGTCCGCTTTCCTGCGTGCAAAAATGCCATTTTCGACCACGCCTGGAATACTGTTTAACGCCGCTTCTGTTGATTCTGGCTCACTAAGATCAAGGCCAGAGCAGTCAAGGATGAGATTGCCGTTATCAGTGATGCAATTTTCTCGTCTGATAGGCGTTCCACCTAAGCTCTGCAAGGCGCGGCTAACGGCAGTCTCAGCAGCTGGCAGCACTTCAATCGGCAGTGGAAATGCGCCTAATGTGAGTTTTAGTCGCCCGCTGTCAGCGATGGTGATAAAGCTCATTGCCAATGTGGCGAGCACTTTCTCGCGTGCTAGTGCAGCGCCCCCACCTTTCACCGTCACGCCATTACTTAAGCCTTCATCGATGCCATCTACATAGACATCAATTCGCTCACATAAGCGGATAGGTTGCTCTGCTAATCCTGCATCGCTCAATGCTTTACTCGAACGCTCCGAGCTGGAAACGCAGTGAGAAAACTCAGCGCCACTTTGCTTGAGCAAGTGAATAAATATTTCAACCGTCGCCCCTGTCCCAATACCAATCACTGATGAAGGAGTCAGTACACTCAATACTTGCTCTAAGGCCACTTTCGCAGCCTTAGTTCGCAGGCAATCGGTGCTTTGCATTTCAATAAAGCGCTTTGCTATGCCCATAATTACTGCTCCAACAAGGCGTTAGCTTTTGACACCACGTTGTCGACGGTAAAGCCATACATTTCAAATAGCTGCTCTGCTGGTGCCGATTCCCCAAAGGTTGTCATACCGATGATGTCACCGTTAAGGCCTGTGTACTTAAACCAGTAATCGGCAATACCCGCTTCAATCGCGATGCGTTTAGTGACAGAGCTCGGTAGTACCTTTTGACGATAGTCAGCATTTTGAGATTCGAACAAGTCTGTCGACGGCATTGAAACGACGCGGCAACGCACATTAGAAAGCGCCTGTTTCGCTTGCATTGCGAGTGCTACTTCAGAGCCTGTCGCAATCAAGATAAGTTCTGGCTCACCAACACAATCAGACAAGATGTAACCGCCTTTCGCGACATCGTTTAATGTGGCTTGATCACGTTCGAACTGAACCAGATTCTGACGCGAGAAAATCAGTGACGTAGGACCTTCTTTGCGCTCTATTGCCGACTTCCATGCCACCGCTGTTTCCACTTGGTCACAAGGACGCCAAGTGCTCATATTTGGTGTTAAGCGCAGCGACGCGATTTGTTCTACAGGTTGATGTGTTGGGCCATCTTCACCTAAGCCAATTGAATCATGGGTATAAACGAAGATGCTGCGCTGCTTCATTAGCGCCGCCATACGCAGAGCATTACGCGCATACTCCATAAACATCAAGAAAGTGCCACCATACGGGATGAAGCCACCATGCAAGGCAATACCATTCATCATGGCTGACATGGCAAATTCACGTACGCCGTAGCTTAGATAGTTACCCGACGCATCTTGAGCGCTAATCGCTTTTGAGCCAGACCAGTTAGTGAGGTTCGATGGGGTTAGATCCGCAGAACCGCCCAAGAACTCAGGCAAATGTGCGCCAAAAGCTTCAAGCGCGTTTTGCGACGCTTTACGTGTCGCGATCGTGGCTGGATTAGATTGCAGCGTCGCAATCACATCTTGACTGATTTGTTGCCAGTTATCCGGTAAATCACCCTCGACTCTGCGCTTAAATTCTGCGGCTAGTTCAGGAAACGCTTGTTGATACTCGTTAAAGCGACTTTGCCATTGAGCTTCAGCATCTTTACCCGCCTCTTTGCCATCCCATTCAGCGTAGATTTCCGCCGGAATTTCAAATGGTGCATAGTCCCAACCTAAGTTAAGACGTACTAAAGCGACTTCATCATCACCAAGTGGTGCTCCATGGCAATCATGGCTGGCAGACTTGTTCGGCGAACCAAAACCAATGATTGTTTTGCAGCAAATTAGCGTCGGCTTGCCTGTTTCCTGCTGCGCTTCAACGATCGCTTGATGAATCGCCTCAGAATTATGTCCATCGACGTCAGAAATAACGTGCCAACCATAAGCTTCAAAACGCTTCGGCGTATCGTCAGAGAACCAGCCATCCACTTCGCCATCAATGGAAATACCATTGTCATCCCAAAACGCGATCAGCTTACCCAAGCCAAGCGTACCCGCCAGCGAACATGCCTCGTGGGAAATGCCTTCCATCATGCAACCATCACCCATAAACACATAAGTGAAGTGGTCCACAATGTCATGGCCAGGGCGGTTAAACTGCTCACCTAGTACCTTCTCAGCCAACGCCATGCCGACACCATTGGTAATGCCTTGACCTAAAGGACCTGTCGTCGTTTCAATACCCGGAGCATAACCATACTCAGGGTGGCCCGCCGTTTTGGCGTGCAACTGACGGAAAGATTTAATATCTTCCATCGTTAAGTCATAACCGCTTAGGTGCAATAAGCTGTAGATCAGCATTGAACCGTGACCATTGGACAAGATGAATCGATCGCGATCGGCCCAGTTAGGATTGGTCGGGTTGTGCTTTAAAAAGCTGCGCCACAAAACTTCGGCAATATCTGCCATACCCATTGGCGCACCGGGGTGACCTGAACCCGCTTTTTGCACCGCATCCATGCTTAGAACACGAATTGTATCTGCAAGTTTAGAACGTGAAATCATAGTCAAACTCCTTACAGACGCGCTTCAATCATGGCTTCTAGCTTGCCCTGATCGACCGCAAAGTTGCGGATACCTTCAGACAGCTTCTCTGTCGCCATTGGATCTTGGTTCATTTCCCAGCGAAACTCAGCTTCAGTCATCGCAACAGGTGCTAATTTCACCTCATCGCGCGCAGCAAACAGTGTCGGTTCAACTTCACCCTCTTGCGCCGCCAATTGGTCTAGAATGGCTGGGCCAATGGTCAAGCGGTCACAACCCGCCAGCGCTAGCACTTCTTCTGCATTGCGGAAGCTTGCGCCCATCACTACCGTGTTATAGCCGTGGTCTTTGTAGTAGTTATAGATTTTAGAAACCGACACAACGCCCGGATCTTCAAACGGTAGGTACTCTTTCTTATCGGTATTGGTTTTGTACCAATCGAGAATACGACCGACAAATGGTGAAATTAAGTAAGCGCCCGCTTCGGCACACGCTTTTGCCTGCGCAAAGTTAAACAGCAAAGTTAGGTTACAGTTGATGCCCTCTTGTTCTAGCACTTGTGCCGCGCGAATGCCTTCCCAAGTAGAGGCTAGTTTGATCAAAATGCGCTCTTTCTCAATACCTGCTTCTTGATACATGGCAATCAACTTGCGTGCTTTTACAAGGCTCGCTTGTTTGTCAAAAGATAAGCGTGCATCGACTTCCGTTGAAATACGTCCCGGTACTGTTTTTAGAATTTCGACGCCAATATTGACTGCCAACTTGTCACTTGCGTCAATCACCTGTTGCGCTTTGTCAGCACTTTGTTGCTGCGCCCATGCGACAGCATCAACAATCAAATGATCGTACTGAGGCATTTCTGCCGCTTTAAGGACGAGCGATGGGTTAGTCGTTGCATCTTGAGGCTGAAAGGCAGCAATAGCATCAATGTCACCGGTATCGGCGACAACGGTGGTGTATTTTTTCAGTTGTTGTAATTTGTTCATGTTTCTATCTCGATAAATGTTCAATCAAATTTGCTAGCGATAACTGGCTCATAGACG
Source organism: Vibrio tubiashii (assembly GCF_028551255.1). Taxonomy (NCBI): domain Bacteria; kingdom Pseudomonadati; phylum Pseudomonadota; class Gammaproteobacteria; order Vibrionales; family Vibrionaceae; genus Vibrio; species Vibrio tubiashii. Next base: position 1,517,485 of record NZ_CP117030.1, read on the forward strand.
ACAACACCACATTGGCGTGCGACACATCCAAATGCCGGGTTAACAGGTTGGTTACCGCAACCGTAGAAATATCTGCTGATCGAGCCGCTGTGACTCCGGGTGGAGAATCTTCAAAGGCAATGGCTTGATGGGCAGAGACTCCCAATTTAGCGAGGCTAGTTAGATACACATCAGGACATGGTTTTCTTCGCAGAGGCGAGATTTCTTCTGCGCCAGTGAAGCAGTCGAAGTAACCGTCTAACCCTAATCGTTGTAAGATTGGCATGTAGTGCTCGCGCTCTGAACTTGTTGCCAACGCAAGCTTAAGCCGCTTTTGTTTGGCAAAATTAAGATAGTCGCGTACACCCTCACGTTCTGGTATGGATTCGATTTTTTGATAGGCAAGTTCTAACACTTGCTCACGAATTTGCTGATCGGAATAGGTCAGACCGGAATGACGGCGATAAAGATGATAAAGAGCGGTTGCTGGCGCTGAGCTCCCAACTAGTCCAGCAACCTGGAGAGGCGAAACGTCAACACCGTATGGCTTCATCAAAGCTTCCCAGGCTCTGAACATACAGCTTTCCGTATCGACTAAAAGACCATCGAAGTCAAATATCAGTGCTTGAAAACGACCACAACTCATGTCCTCTCTTTCCACATTCGTCTGGTTTGTTTTTGTCACACTCATTTTGCCTTCCATGCTCTAAACTCCTGTTTTCTTTATGCTAAACTGGCATGAAGAATCGACTTCATCTCTTCACCCGTCGTCAGTGGTAAGTCAAAGCAGAATGCTGGCTCTAACGCCTCAACATCTTGCTTGCTTACCCCAACTTGCGTAAGGTTCGACTCCAAGCCAATGTCTTGTAAGAAACTCACCAAGTGACCTGCCAAGGATTGCGCTTTCTCTTCAGTGCTTCCCACGGCACCAAACAGTTCGGCAACTTGTGCGTATCGCTCTGGTTGCTTACGCCATTGCAGTTGGACATAGGCGGGATAAACAACCGCTAATGTCAAACCATGTGGCAAATTGGTTTTCTGGCTGCCGAGAATCTCACCCAGTGGATGAGGTGCCCCTGCGCCGCCATTAGCCAGTGAAATACCACCTAATGTGTCAGCCGTGGCAAGCTCGCAGCGACCTTGAATATCAGAGCCGTCTGCCACCACTTTTGGTAGGTTATCCACCACCAACTTCATTGCACGCAACGCAAGTTGATCAACAAATGGCGAAGGTCGAGTGCCCGTGAATGATTCAAACGCATGTGAAAACGCATCAAAGCCAGTCATCGCAGTCATTCTCGGTGGAAGTGTTAGCATTAACTCTGGGTCAATCACTGCTTCAACCGGGAAAAACTGCGGATGGAAAAGTGTCAACTTAGCGTGCTGTTCTACGTCAGTAATCACCGCTGCTTGAGTGACCTGAGAGCCAGTACCTGAAGTTGTTGGCACCGCAATTAACGGCACAACCGAGGCTGGTAATTCTGCAATGTCACCAAATGGAGAGTCATAGGTGTTAAACCAATGCGTCCAATCGATGTCAGGTGCTTTGATGGTTGCGGCGATGATTTTCGCGGTATCAATTGAGGAGCCGCCGCCCACCGCAAGCACGACATCACACTCTGCCGCTTGAGCAACTTGACGGCCTAATTCGACAACCGTGGTTGGAGGGTTAGGAACCACACCATCAAAGTGTGTCACTGTAATCCCTTCACTTGCCAAAAGCGCAAAGATGCGATCATAGGCAGGTTTAACGGCATCAAAGATCGGCTCTGAGACAACAAGGCAGCGTTTCCCGTACTGAGCGACTAGCTGACCAATTTTTGAAATTTCACCCGCACCAAACAGTAATTTGGTCGGCTGATAATGTTGAAATTGTGTCATGATAAAATCCTTGGTAGAGGTGCCAAGCCGGAGCATATCGGGGGAACATCAGCCTGGCACCAAATTCTTTAACGGGCAATTAAGCCGGTTCTACTTCAGCTGCGACGTTTTTCTCTGCTTGGTCCAATGCAGCGCGGAAGTCATGCACACCTGCTGTAATACCTTTCTCATGACCAAAGATATTGGTTGAAGCAACCATCACGTCGATGTCTTCTTTCAGCAGAGCTTCTAGGTTGTGGTTACGGATACCGCCATCCACACACAATTCACAATTAGGGTTACGTTCGTTAATAAGCTGGCGAGCTTCACGAATCATTTCGATTGCTGATTCACGCCATAGCCACTCATCGTTGTTCACACCGTGGATAACAATGTGCAAGCGATCTAGGTAGTAAATGGCTTCTTTAACGAAAGAAACAGGGGTGAAACAACCGACAGTCAAACCAAATTTCATGTTGTAGTCGCGGCAGTACTTCATCATGTACGCGAGTGGTGCGCCCAAAAAGTTTTCTGCTGGGAGGATCAGCATGTCTGCCCCTGCCGCTGCGATTTTTTCAACGAATAGACGATCGCAATCTTTAAAGTACGCGTGTACTTCAATTGGCTTGTCAGTGTATTGACGAATACCTTCAACAATTTGATGCCCGCCCATTAGCTGCATATTTTTCAAATCATGCATATCTGCTGCATCACAGTGGATGTAGTCTGCACCTGCATCTGAAACTTCTTTTACGATGTCAGCCATATGACCGTAATCAACGTGCGCTAGACCTGCAGCAATTTTTACTTTTTTCATGAGATTTCCTTAGTAGCTAAATGAGTGTTGGCATGTGTGTTGGCCTTCACGAACGATCAGTCGTAAATACTGGCCAATGCCGCAACCGTTGTTATCTGTGATAATGAGATTCGCGATTCCTCGAAGTGCCGGACTCGCATTGTCCATCGCAACGGGTTCACCGACGGCTTTAAACAACTCGATGTCGTTGTCTCCGTCGCCGAATGCGATGGTTTGAATTGGATTTAAATTGTTGTTTGTGAGCCACTTCAGTGCAGAGTGACCTTTGTTGGCACCGATAGCGGTAATGTCCAACTTATTCGGAGCTGATAAATCGGCTTGAAGCGTGTGTTGTAGCGCGCTTCTCAACTCGCTTAACGCCTGTTTGTCACTGCTCGAAACCAGCACCTTATAGACATCACCACATCTTTCTTGCAGTTGCTGTAACGATGGAATGACTTCCATATTAACCTTCACGCCCAAGCTGTTAGCTTGCGCCTCAAGACCATTGAAATGCTCAGAAGGCTTAGCGCTGAAGATGCCTCTCTTAGTGTAAAGCGTGAAATCAAAGTGACCGAGGTTCAGTGTAGTAAGCAGCTCTGTGAGTTGATTTTTTTCAAACGGCTTAGCATCAACAATGGCTCTCTTGTTCATGTCATAGTGGTATGCGCCGTTGCAACAGATCATCGCCGTTGAAATGCCAAGCTGCTCGGCATAAGGCAACATCAAATCATGTGGACGCCCACTCGCCAACGTCACCACTATCCCCTCTTTCTGTGCTTGCTGAATCGCTTCAACGTTATTCACACTGATCTGGTTGCGATCATTTAGTAGGGTTCCATCTAAATCGATAATGACAGCTTGATAGTTCACTTTGGCCTCCGTTGACTCTTTGTGACGCAACATGAATATAAACCGTCAAATTCGGTCATGTAAAGTCATGAATGACTTTTTATGACGTTTATTTTGCTAAAGATCACAAAATATCGTCACTTAAGATTCAAAAAACGTCAAATTAAAATTTAAATTGCTCAAAACGTCAAAATCGCTCAAAATAGTTCAAAATAAAAATCAGGATGTAACAGATATGAATGAAGCCCAACGTCATAGAAGGTTGTTAGACTATTTAGAAAGCCATACTTTTATTACCACCAACGATTACGTCGCTATGTTGGACATTTCTCTTTCTACGGCTCGTCGAGATATCACTAAGCTGGCTGAAGATGGGAAACTGAAGAAGATTCGTAATGGTGCAGAAACATTGAGATCAGACACTGGCACCCATCACACTCCTTCCAGCTTTATTCCCCATGAAGGTGATATTGAAAATGTTGAAGCAAAAAAACGAATCGCTCATGCGGCGGCACAGCTGTGTGATGAGCATGACAGCATTATTGTCAGTGGCAGTAACTCAACCTTTCTAATGGGTCAGTATTTAGCGGGGCGTGATGTTCAAGTCGTGACTAATTTTATGCCGTTAGCTCACAGCCTGATCACACAAGATCATCAGAGCATCATTATTCTCGGAGGTCAGTACCTGCCAGAGCGTCAGATCACCATCTCGCCTGATGAAGAAGCATCGGATGATCACAAAAGCCGCTTTGTGTTCTTCACAGGAACTGGCGTCACTGCAGCAGGTATCCATACCTCAGATTTGCTAGTGTATATGGCAGAGAAAAAACTCTTAGAGTATGGCGCTCGTTTAATTGCTCTCGTCGATGGAAGCAAAATTGGTAAGCATGGCGGTAAGCTACTGGCGACGACAAACCAACTAGATACCTTAATTACTGATGAAGCCGCAGACGGTACCGTTCTAGACTCACTTCGCAATCAAGGCGTTAATGTCGTTGTCGTGTAAATCTCACAGACACAAAAAAGCGCCATTGCGGCGCTTTTTTAATATCTCAAATCCCGATTAGAATTTTTTCGGTGCGTAACCTGTCATTACCTTAAGCTGCAGCTCTTTACCAAGCTTGGTCATTGGGTGAACCACAACAAGTCCCTTAACCGACTTCTTCAGTTTGCCCATATCCGCTTGCTCTGCTTTGGTGATCTCGCGAGAAAATGGCATATCCAACAAACTCTTACGCTCTTTATTCATATCGTAACTCTGCTTATGCTTCATAGAGTTCGCTTTTTTCGTTAGCTTGTCGATATCGTTGGTAAATTTAGTGATCATTTCTTGGTCACCACGGCCTTTGGCTGCCTCTAGTTTACGTTTGCAGTTATCTAGACGGTTGTGGATGTTTTGTAGTTCTTGCTTAAGGCTCATGGTTACACTCTTATAGAAACGGAAAAGGGCGGCGAGTGTAGCACAAGCCCACTCACTGCCCTAATTATAATCATTCAAATCTACTTGTCGTGCTTTTGATCGTATTGATTTACCGCACCTTCAAGCAATCCAAAATCAGCTTGGGTCAAATAACTTTGCAGTGCCGAGAACTTCTCTTTTGGCCATTGATAGATTTCCATCGCAAGCAGTTTTGCTATCTTCTCCGGCTCAAATCGATACTTGATGTGCTTGGCCGGATTACCACCAACCATCGCATAAGGCTCAACATCTTTAGTCACCACACTATTAGCAGCGATAACCGCGCCTTCGCCAATGGTTACACCTGGCATGATCATCGCTCTCATGCCAATCCAAACACCATCGTGAATGATTGTGTCACCTTTACTTTGATACGAGCGCTCGACATCTTCAAGAAACGGATACAGACAAAACCAATCGACACGATGGTTATGGTTGCCACCCATTAAGATAACCGCTTCAGCGGCGATACAAACATAATCGCCAATATAAAGCTGGTCTATCTCCCACCTTGGCTCCCATTGTCTACTTACCGCATCCCCATGTAAGTAGCGGACAACAGACTCTTCAAACCCATTATCCCAGCAATCACTGTAATAGCTGTGGGTACCTTTAACATGGATGTTTTTGTTACTCACCACTTGATGAAGTAACTGAAATTTAGACCAATGTTTTTTAGTCATGACAAATTCCTCTGATTATTTAGGATTGCCACGGAACGAATTTTCGTGGCGTTGTTTACACGTTCAAACTAAACAACGCGTTTTGCACCCGAGGTTGCTTTAATAATGGTTGAGTTTTCATATTGAGACTCCTTAGTGCGCAAACTATAGGCCAAAGCTTAGAATTTATGTCAGTATTAAGTGAGTTTATTTATGTAAAAGAACAATAAGGAATGTTTATGCTTTTGCGCTTCGTGCTGCTGCCTTTGCTCGCTTTCTCAACTCACGCTTTTTCCGCTTCAGATAACATCACCATTCGTTATCTTCAGCCGGACAATAACGCGGAAGCTAAATTAAAATCAGAGATAGAGCAAAGTGGTGTTAATCAAACTCTCATTGATCTCTCAAACGAACTGTTTCCTTTTAACAAAAAACTTACCGTAGAGTATGGCAGCAAAGATGGGCCACTGTACGATCCGGAAAAACACGTTGTGCAGATGCCATATCACTTTTACCAAGAGGCGTTGGACTACTTCAAAAAGAACAAATATGACGAAAAGTACGGGAAATCTGCCGAACTTGGGGCGATGGATACGGTCCTTCACACCTTACTTCATGAAGCTGGGCACGCCTATATTGCCGATCAGAACATCCCTATTTTGGGCAAAGAAGAAGATGCTGTAGACAATTTTGCCGCCGTGATGATGATTGAGTACGTAGAGAACGGCGAAGACGCTGCTATTAGCGCTGCGGATATGTTTGCTTTTGAGTCAGAAGATAAACCCGACTACTATGAGTTTGGCGAGTACATTGATGAACACAGCTTCGACTTACAACGCTACTTTTCAACGCTTTGTTTAGTCTACGGCAGCAACCCAGACAAACATCAGAACTTGCTCGATGAAGTGGAAAACGACTACCTTGCTGACCGTAAAGACTTCTGCGTGTTCCAATACCAGAACATCGCCCAAAATTGGCATAACTACTTAAATGTTGAAGTCGCTGATCAATAAGATAGGGGGCGTCGTAGAAAGTCTAAAAGGAGCCAATATGCCTACACTCACTCTCTTCTACGATGGCCACTGCCCACTTTGCGTTAAAGAAATGAACAAACTCAAGGGGTATGACACACATCACCAACTGCTTCTCGTCGATACACACTCGTCTATGTTCGACGACTATCCTGATATTGATTCGCACAAGGCTTCTAAAGTTTTGCATGCGATTGACGATCAAGGCACGCTACTTTTAGGGCTCGACGCCATTCACTGCGCATGGAAGCTAGTTGGAAAAGGCTGGCTTTATGCTCCACTCAGATGGCCTTTGGTGAGACCTATTGCGGACTGGGCTTATATCAAGTTTGCCAACAATCGATACCAGATATCTAAGTTATTGACCGGAAAGGCTAAGTGCGACAACGATCAATGTTTTCGCTAGTTTCTACTAACGTCTAACTCATAAGACCTATAAACCCTTCAAGAATCACAGCCATTTGCCGATATATTGGCTAATCTTATATGTATAAACTTTTGGTCTATAAGCATGATTCCAATAAACAAGCTCACTTCTTAGAAGATGAACCACAACGTTTTATCTTTGAGTTGTAGAGCCATTATTACTAAAACAGGATGTTTGTATGAGTCTTACTATTCGTAGCCGCCTTTACATTTTGGCACTCGTCCCGCTGCTCGTCATTGCATTAGGTATGCTGAGTTTTACCTATATGAAAACCACACAGCTCAATGATCAGCAGATAGAAGTTACCCGCACTAACATGATGAACATGAAAAAAGCGGAACTGAAAAACTACCTGCAAATGGCAAAATCAGCCGTTCAACCTTTTCTTGATAAAGGAGCCACATTAGAAGAGGCTTATCCGACATTAAAAACGCTTGAATACGGCAAAACAGGTTATGTATTTGGCTACGATTCCAAAGGGATACGTCGTGTACAGGGGCAAAGTGGTAAAGGGATTGGAGAAAGCTACTGGAACCTGCAAGATAAGCAAGGCAACTATCTGATTCAAGATCTTATTCGCAACGCTAAGACAGGCGAGTTTACCACCTACTACTTCCCAAAACCGGGCGAAACGGAAGCACTGCCAAAACTGAGTTATTCTATATACATTCCTGAGTGGGACTTGATGTTAGGGACGGGTTTCTATACCGACGACATCGACGCCATCATTACTGAAATGGAAAATGCCACCACCAGCGCACTACAAACCACGCTTTCAGCCATCATTATTTTCTGTTTGGTCATTGCAGGTATTGTTGCTGTCTTCGCTGTCGCAGTGAACCGCACCATCATGAAACCGCTAGAAATGTTTGATGAGTCGATTAGCTCATTCGCCAGTGGTGATGCAGATTTAACCGCGCGTATGGATGACTTCAAAGCACCTGAATTCTCTCAACTAAGTAAGAACTTCAATGCCTTTGTTGCAAGCCTGCAAACCATAATCAGTAGCGTGAGTAATGTGGGACAGCAAGTGGTTTCCGAGACCAACAACATGTCGCTGCGCGCTGCAAAAGTTGATGAACTAGCAACAGGGCAACGTGAAGAAACAGAGCAAGTCGCTACCGCAATGACAGAAATGACCACCACTGCAGGTGAGATTTCAAACAATGCTAGCCAAGCTGCCGATTCTGCCAAAGAAGCTGACGACAACGCTAAAGAAGCGCAAGGTATTGTTAACTCAGCAGCTCAGTCTGTTGAAGCTTTAGCAGAAGAAGTCTCGCAAGCAAGTGGGGTAATTTCTCGCTTAGAAGGTGACGTGCAGAACATTTCGTCTTCTCTTGAGGTGATTCAAGATATTGCCGAACAAACTAACCTGTTAGCACTGAACGCAGCGATTGAGGCCGCTCGTGCGGGCGAACAAGGTCGCGGCTTTGCCGTTGTTGCTGATGAGGTACGCAAGCTAGCAAGTCGCACACAAGACAGTACTGGTGAAATCCATAAGATGATTGAACAGTTGAAAGCCGCCTCTGATGATGCGGTTAAAGCGATGGAATCAAGCCAAAAACGCGGCGCTAGCACAGTGGAAGAAGCCAATGCCGCTGCTCAAGCGCTGATTCAAATCCAAGAATCTATCGGCACTATCATGGACATGAACTCGCTGATTGCAACCGCGACAGAGGAACAGAGCTTAGTTGGTCAAGAAATCTCACAACGTATTGTGGTCATTTCGGATCAAAGCTCTCAATCGGCTGAACTGGCGAATGAAAACCGCTCGGGTAGCCAAGAGCTCAACCATAGAGCGAACGAACTCTACGAGTTGGTTGACCGCTTTACCGTTTAAAAATAAACCACAAAAAACGCCCTAAACCAAACGGTTAGGGCGTTTTTTTATATCTCAATTAGTCGCTTTTAATTGCCACCAAAGCAGAGGTATTTCACATCCATATACTCATCAATCCCCTGTTTGGCACCTTCTCTACCAATCCCTGATTGCTTAACGCCACCGAACGGAGCGGCTTCTGTCGAAATAATCCCTTCATTGATACCCACCATCCCATATTGCAACGCTTCAGCTATTTTCCAGACTCGGTGAATGTTCTGACTGTAGAAGTAGGCAGCCAATCCATAGATAGTATCGTTAGCCATCTCTATCAACTGTTCGTCACTGTCAAAAGAAATCACCGGGGCGACAGGCCCAAAGATTTCTTGATGCACGATATCCATATTATGCGAGACACCTTTTAACACCAGTGGCTGCATAAACAACCCATCTAACGGCTGCAATGGCGTCTCAGGGCTCGCACCTTGCTCAATCGCCCCATCTATCAAGGCTTGGATGTTCTGTTTTGCTGTTTCACTGATGACTGGGCCAATAGTAACACCAGACTCTAGACCATTACCTACCGTTAGTTTTTGCACCTCTGCATCAAACTTAGCGACAAATTCCTCGTACACATTTTCATGTATATAGAAGCGGTTAGCACACACGCAAGTTTGACCTGCATTGCGAAACTTAGACGCCATCGCCCCTGTGACTGCAGCGTCAATATCGGCATCTTCAAAGACAATAAATGGCGCATTGCCTCCTAGCTCCATTAAAGTGCGTTTAATATCATGAGCACTCTGCTGCATCAAAATGCTACCAACCTGAGTTGAACCAGTGAAAGAGAGCTTACGAATCAAGGGGTGAGAGGTAAATATCGCTCCTACTGCTTTAGGGTCAGAACCAAGCACAACTTGCAGCACATCGCGTGGAATTCCCGCTTGATACGCGAGCTCTGCCACCGCAAACGCACATAAAGGTGTTAGCTCTGAAGGCTTAACAATAAAACTGCAGCCTGCCGCTAAAGCAGGGGCAGCTTTACGTGTGATCATTGCGATTGGAAAGTTCCATGGAGTAATTGCGCAAGCAACACCTACTGGCTGCTTGATGGTCACTAGGCGCTTGTTCTGACTAGGTGCAGGAATCGTCTCACCATAAGTACGTTTCGCTTCTTCTGCAAACCACTCGACAAAGCTCGCACCATATAGCACTTCACCTTGGGCCTCGGTAATAGGCTTACCTTGCTCCAAAGTCATTAATCTCGCTAAATCATCTTTGTTATCTAACAGCAATCGGAACCACTGTTGCAGCAAATTAGAGCGAGCTTTAGCAGGTAGCGTCGCCCACTCTTTTTGAGCGCTATGTGCCCGCTCGATACCAGCAACTATGTCTTGTTCAGTTGAGATAGGCGCATAACCTAAGCTCTCGCCCGTAGCAGGGTTTGTGACCTCAAGACCTTGGTCATTGTTTGGTGCCATGAACGAGACAAGGCTCTGATTTGTGATTAAATGCATGGTCATTCCTTATGGATAAGCGCTGAGTCTTTACTATCTAACATACAGCACTTAACTCTATCGTCAGCTAAGCGTAAATAGCATTTACTATTCTCGATAATATAAATTGCATAAAAAGCCCTATCAATTATTGATAGGGCAGATCTTTAACTCGTATAGTTTTTTTTCGACACGATGGCAGTGTATTCAGAGTGCGCTTTTTTGGACACTGGCTTCCGTAAAGTTGGGATAATCGGTATAACCAACCTCATTGCCACCGAATAGTGTCGAACCATCGAGCTCTGCTAACGGATGCCTCTGTTTTAGACGTTCAACCAAGTCTGGATTAGAGACAAACGGACGCCCAAACGCGACCAGATCGGCATAACCTTTCTCAAGCACTTCATTGGCACGTTCTAAGGTATAACTTCCCGCAACAATAATGGTATTGGTGAAATACTCACGTAGCTCAATACGGAAACTTTCTGGTATCACAGGGGCATCATCCCAATCCGCTTCCGACAGATGTAAGTAGGCAATGTTTCTTTCTTGAAGCTGTTTCGACGCCTGCAAAATTGTTGGCACAATATCTGGGCAGTTCATATCTTTAAAAGTGATAAAGGGAGCAAGCCTCACGCCAACGCGGCTTGCACCGATAGCAGCACTAACTGCATCGACAACATCGAATAAGAAGCGCAGGCGATTTTCTCTGCTGCCTCCATAGCTGTCTGTACGATAATTGGAGTTGGTTCGCAAGAACTGGTCGATAAGATAGCCATTGCCGCCATGAATTTCGACACCATCAAAGCCTGCTTCAACAGCCCGCTTCGCCGCATTGGCAAAATCTTGAACCACGCGATCAATATCCTTTTGCGTCATAGCTCTTGGCTCAACACACTCCACCATATTGCCATTGCCCTGCTCATCGGCAATCCAGACTTGTGTTTCAACTGGCTTTAATGCTGAAGGTGCTATTGGCAACTCACCCTTTTGAAACACAGGGTGTGAGACTCGACCAACATGCCATAGCTGGCAAAACATTGCAGTGCCTTGCTGCTTAACACCTTGAGTGATTTGCTTCCAACCAGCGACTTGCTCATCGGTATAAACCCCTGGGGTGAATGAGTAACCTTGCGAGTCATCTGAGATTTGAGTCGCTTCGGAGATGATCAGTCCAGCACTGGCTCGCTGTTTATAGTAAGTCGCCATCATCTGATTAGGAATATTGCCTGGCTGACTGGTTCGCGCCCGAGTCATTGGTGCCATTACAACACGATTTTTCAAGTTAAAGGATTGAAGCTGGGCTGGTTGAAAGAGTTTACTCATGATGAGCTCCTTATCATTGGGACAGCCAGACAACTGTTCTGGCTGCGAATACTGAGGGGATTGGTCGGATTAATTAGTGACACTAACGGATTGCGGATTCTCTCCACGGTTGGCTTTGGCAATAAACAGCAAACCGATGAGTGGAACAATGATGGCGGCATAAGGAATCATGCTTGCTCCCAATTGACTATCGAGAACCATCCCACCTAAAAATCCGCCAAATGCATTAGCTAGGTTGAAAGCAGAGATATTGGCTGTTGCGGCCAGTTCTTGGCCCTCACCACCGTGATTCATCACTCGAAGCTGCATTGCAGGTACATTGGCGAACGAAGCGATACCAAACACAAAGGCTGTTGCAACAAACAATACTTTACTTTCGACAGCCACACCCACTAGCAGTAGGGAAACAATCATGGCTAGGGCCCAAAACATTGAGGCTTTTTGTAAGTTTTTATCTGACGAACGACCGCCCATGGTGTTACCGACAATCAAACCCACACCGACAATGACCAGAATCCAAGTCACTGCGCTCTCGCCGAAGCCTGTGATGTGCATCGCGATAGGAGCTAGGTAACCATACAGAGTCATAAAGCCAGACCAAGCAAACACTGTGATAGCTAAGCTAATAATGAGCATAGGATTTTTGAATGCAGCTAGCTGCGCCTTTACATCTTTCGCTTCACCGTGACCTGTCGACTTAATGACAGAAGTGATGAAGAACAGTGCGACTAATCCAAATGCAGCCACGGTCAGGAATGTGGTGTGCCAGCCGAACTGTAAGCCAATCCAAGTCCCTCCGGGAACACCTAGCACGTTTGCCAAAGTTAAGCCTGCAAACATCTGTCCAACCGCTCGCCCTGCCATTTTCTCTGAAACCAGATTCGTCGCAACGACTGCACCAATACCATAGAAAGGACCTTGGACCAGACCAGTAATAACCCGGCTAATCATCAGAGTTAGATAATTCGGCGCAAAAGCTGACAACACGTTACCCGCGATAAACAGAACCATCAGCCCTGCGAGTACCATTTTCTTGTTGAACCTGGCGAGATAAATGGTTAGCAATGGCCCACCAAATACAATTGCGAGCGCGTATGCACTAATCAGGTAACCAGCTTGCCCCTCAGAAATGGATAGCGAATGTGCGACCTGAGGAAGGATGCCAGCAATAACAAACTCGGCAGTACCGATAGCAAAAGCGGCAAGTGTTAAGATCCATACCTGCAGCGGCATTTTTTCTTTGTTCATTGGAATATCTCTATTTAAATCTAATGTGGAACTTAGGCACCAACGACTCTTAGTGGCTGATACTTAGTACTCGCGAAATGAATCAACCCAGCAACGCGCCGCCATCGACGTCAAGCACGGCACCTGTCATGTAAGTGTTTTGAATCGCAAACTGGTAAACCGCCGCCACGTCGCTCGCTTCTCCGACCTTGCCAACAGGCAGGCTCTGTTGCGTTTTTTCGTACATCGCATTTCTATCTGCTTCAGCCATGCCTTGATATGCCTCGGTTTTCGTTAATCCTGGGCTGACAACATTGACCCGAATCGGAGCCAGTTCTTTCGCTAATACTTTTGCCGTCGCTTCCATTGCTGCATTGATCGCGGTTTTTACATAGGTATTGGCGACGACTTTGCGCGACAACATGCCAGAAGTAAGGGTGATAGAGCCGCCTTTCTTAACATAACGAGCACCGTGCTTTGCCGCATTTATTGCTCCCCAGAATTTAGTATCAAACGCGTACTTGGCTTGGGAAACCTCAACGTCTACTACCTTGCCTGCCGGAGCATAAGATCCCGCAGTGACGATCAGATGGTCAAATGCGCCTATCGTTTCGAAGTAGTGGTAAACCGCCTGCTCATCGCTAATATCTAGTCCTGTTTTGCGACTGGCTACATGTACGATGCTGTTATCACCGGCTAATTGTTTAGCGAGCTCCGCACCAATACCTGATGTTCCACCGAGGACAACGTATACCGTTTTGTCTGTTTTCATGACTTCTTGCTCCAATCTTGTTTCGATGAGGTCAGTATATTGATTGGATTGAATTTGATAATTGAGTAATAATTAAATTGATTATTCAGCCATACCGAATAATAAGGAGAGAAAGGTGGACAAGTTTTCCGATATGACACTGTTTGTCAGCATCATCAAAAATCAGGGGCTAGCAGCCGCTGGGAGAGAGCTCGGTCTATCGCCAGCAACGGTGACGGCAAGACTACAAGCATTAGAAGATCGCTATGGCGTTAAACTGCTCAATCGAAGTACTCGGCACATCTCATTGACTGATTCGGGCGCTATGTATCATCAGGCTTGTCTTGAAATCATCGACAGCGTCAAAGAAACAGAAAACCTGCTTCAAACGGGTATCAAAGAAGTACGCGGAACATTAAAGATTTCCGCACCACGAGATATAGGTAAACAATACATCTCACCGCTGTTATCTGAGTTTAGCGAACTGTATCCAGAAGTGATTCCTTACCTCTACCTGAACGATAACTTGTCTAACTTGGCGGAGTCTGGATTGGATATCGTGATTCGTTATGGAGAACTTGCAGATAGCAATCTTATCTCTCGTAAGCTAGCGCCAAGTCGACGAGTGCTTTGTGCCTCTCCAACTTATTTAGCCAAGAAAGGGACACCTATCACCCCGCAAGATTTAGCCAATCATGACTGTTTAGCTATGGTGCGAAGTAATGAAGAGCTCAAAACTTGGCACTTTCAAGACGAAGACAAACACAATGCGATTACTGTAGTGCCAAAACGCTTTTCTGATGATGGTGAAGTCATTCGTCAGTGGGCACTCGATGGCGCAGGTATTGCGCTGAAATCGATTCTTGACGTGCAAGAAGACATCAAACAGCAACGTTTAGTGACGCTGTTGAACGGCTATATGAAGAACTTCAATGCCTCAACCTCTTCGGCTGGCGCAGACTTAAATGTTATCTATCTAAGCAGGCAATACCAACCAAAACGAATCCGACTGTTTATTGATTTTTTGATTGAGCGATTCGACAAGATGTAACTGATAGAATGAGCCCACTTTTACGGTAAGCTCATTCTGTTTACGCTATTCGCAAGGTGCTGCGAGATGAATAAGTGCAAGACCGCCTAGTGACGTTTCTCGATACTTTTTGTTCATGTCCTTGCCGGTTTGGTACATAGTTTCAATTACCTTATCTAAAGAGATCAGGCATTTACTGTTACGTTTGAGTGCCATACGAGAGGCGTTGATCGCTTTCATCGCTCCCATGGCATTGCGCTCAATACATGGCACCTGAACCAAGCCCCCTATGGGGTCGCATGTCATACCCAGTGAGTGTTCCATGGCAATCTCAGCAGCAATACAAATCTGCTCATTGCTACCCCCGCGAATAGCTGTTAAACCCGCTGCCGCCATTGATGAAGAGACACCGACTTCCCCCTGACAGCCTACTTCAGCTCCAGAAATCGAAGCATTGGTTTTGTACAAGATCCCAATAGCACCAGACACAGCAAGAAAGTCTTTGAGCTGTTTAGTATCAAGCTGCTTGATAAAGCGGTGATAGTACATCAGCACCGCAGGAATGACCCCTGCCGCACCGTTGGTTGGCGATGTCACCACTTGACCACCCGCCGCGTTTTCTTCACTTACCGCAAAAGCAAACAGGTTAATCCAATCCATAATTTCCATTGGGTCATTTTCAACCGCAGCGTTCGCTTCAAGCTTTTTCAGCAGATTAGGAGCACGACGGGTTACGTTCAAGCCACCTTCCAAAATCCCTTCCGTCTCGAAACCACGCTCCATACAGCGAGTCATAACTCGCCAGATTTGCTCTGCTCGCTGGTTGATGGCATCCATGCCTTGAAACGCTTGCTCATTTTGCAGGATCATGCCACCTAAACTCATGCCATTCTTCTCAGCTTGAGCCAGCATTTCGTCTGCACTGGAGAATGGGAACTCGACCTCTATTGGTACAGTAGCACTGCCATTTTGCAACTCATCCGCCGTTGCAATGAAACCACCACCAATCGAGTAATAGGTTTCAAATCCAATTTGCTCACCTTGTGCATCTAACGCAGTAATCGTCATACCATTTTCATGCAAAGGTAAATTCTTTTCATGGAACACCATGTCTGTTTGGTAGGTAAACTCAATTTCATGACGACCATCAACCGACAATATCTTTTCATCCATTGCCTTGCGCATAGCTTGGTTAGCCGACGCAATTTTAATCGTATCGGGCTTATTGCCTAACAAACCCAGAATCGTCGCACGATCCGTATGGTGGCCAATTCCAGTGAGTGAAAGTGAACCATAAAGATCAACTTGAATACGAACCACTTTTGCCAAGTTTGATTCAATTAAGCGCGTGAAATGGTATCCCGCAATCATTGGTCCGTTAGTGTGAGAGCTAGAAGGTCCCACACCGATCTTGTATATATCAAAGATAGACAGCATAAACTTACCCGTTACGACAGTGCAGCATAAAGCCAATCAGGAAGAACCACACAAGCTGCGATGGTCGCGACAGCGAACACCAACAATCCATAGTGGCTAGCGGTTGGCTTTGCAAAAAGGTGCTTTTGATTATTGATAAAGATTTGTTGTTCAGCGCTCACCGAGCCCCATCGACGACTGACAAACACGCCAAACACTAGAAATGCGAGCGTTCCAATCGGTGCAAACCAAGGCCAAGCAATATCCAAATACCTTGCGATAAAGACAACAATGACGCTTGCAATACTGCCTACAATCACCCCTTTCTCATTCGCTTTCGACCAAAACAGACCTAAGACGAACGAGCCTAATCGAATACCGACAAAGATGGAGGTTAAGCTCGCGATGGTTTTGAGTACCGATTCATTGGAAACCGCGAGCAATGCTGGAACTACCACTAGTGCCGCTGCCAACAAGCTCATTTTACGAGCCACATTTTCATAGTGTTTAGCATCGGCTTTTTTGCGAACAAAGCGTTTGTACAAATCGAATGTCGCCACTGTCGCCATCGAGTTGTAGGTTGAATCCAGTGTTGACATAGCAGCTGCAGCCAGCGCTGAGATGATCAAACCTACAACGATAGGATTCGTATGATTAAAGACAAAATCTAGAATGACTTCATTGCTGTTTTCAAACGATTGGTCTTGGTAAAAAACACTCAGTAGTACACCAATCAACGCAAAAAATAGGTAGATGAAAAAGGCTCCATAACCACATAACAACATTGACTTTTGCGCCGTTTTTTCACACTTGGTTGCTAGCGTGCGTTGAATGATCAACTGATTGGTTCCGTACACACTTAAATGTAAGAAACTCACCGCAACCACCCCTGCCCAAAGTGTTGTATCTACGCCCAAATCTAAATTTAGGTTGATGATGTCAAGGTGGTCTCGCGACAAATGCTCAGCCGTATTGATATCGGTTAACAGAATAAAGAAAATTGCAATGCTACCGGCTACGAGAACCGCCGACTGCAGCATGTCGGTCCAAATTACCGTAGAAATACCACCAGCATAGGTGTAGCAAGCAGTAAAAATACTGATATAGATAATGGCTTCGGAAATGCTAATGGGAAGTACATGTACCAGAATCAAAGCCACCGCATAGAGAATCACACCAGCAGAAATACACTGCACCACGATAAAGACAAGTGAATTGATGGTTCTGGCGTAGACCCCAAAGCGATGTTCGAGATACTCATATATTGACGTTAGCCCTAGCTTATAGAAAACCGGAACGAAGAAGATAACGGTAAAAAAGATCACAATCGGATAGTTGAGATGAACGCTCATCGCTTCCATACCAGAGCTATATACCCAACCCGGCATACCCACGAATGTCATCGCACTGATATAAGTGGCTAGTATTGAAACCCCCGCGGTAAACCAGCCAAATTGCTTACCACCAGTGGAAAAGTCACCGCCCACGCGGTATCGCCTATTCACTAAGTAGCTAATTAATATGGTGATTGCTATATACGCAGCAATGACAACTAAACTTGAGTACGTAACCATTTTTGGATTTCCGATATTTTCTGGAAGCCTTAAATCAGGCTTTATACTACTGAAAACTGGCTTTCCATTTCCAAAACATCGCAGTAACTGTGATTATTATCACCAATATAGATGATTTTGTGTTCAAAACAGCCCAAACACCGCAAGAGCGGGATCTTGATCACCAAAAACACCAAAAATGGGTACGCATTCATTTTAAAATTGATTTTGATCACGGATCCTTAGCAAGGAATAAAATTATCATTACCACCGAAGAGACACGAGATTAGATCAAATCAAGATCCAAACTATTTAGTCTTTATACATTTAAAATCCAATATAAATAGAGGTTTATCGGTCATGACTGCGAAAAGACACATGAGCGAAGTTCCTATGATTCAAAGAGTAGCTGCGTATCTAGCGATACTGGTCGGATACTTTTTCTATTGTTATAACTTTGTAATTATTGACTACGTACGCCCATACATTGTTGAAGCGTATGATGGTATTAGCTTGTCGGACACTGCCCAATTTTACACCTGGCAATCACTAGGTGCCCTTATCGGTGCTCTTTCTTGTGCTTGGTTTGCTACCAAATTCGGTAAAAAGAATACACTTATCGCCATTACTGCCTTAAACGGCGGTGCAACCATCATCAACATGATGTTCACTGACTATGCAACATGGGCTGCTATGCGATTCATCGTAGGTATCTCACTAGGTGGTTACTTCACTGTCGCAGTAAGTATGATGATCGGTCTATTTAAGCCAACCGTTCGCGGCAAGCTAACCGCTTTCGCCTCGTCAATGTTCTCTGTAGCACTAATGGCTATGGGTGCTTACGCAGCCTTTATTTCAAGTATTGATGCACCATGGCAGAGCCTAATGTGGGTGGGTGGTGTGCCGCCTCTTGCTGCTGCAGCCATTATGATCTTCATTCTTCCAAGTGACAAAAAAGTGATCGCTTACGGTGAAGAAGAGCAGCAACAAGCCAGTGAGTCGTCAACTGAAGAAGTTAAAACCGGCTCTTGGGGCGAAATGCTAAGCAAGCCGTACCGCATGATCACCATTACTTGTTTGCTACTTGCTGGCCTTAACTTTTACGGTTATCAGTTCTTCTCAGGGTTTGTTACTACTTACTTAAAAGAAGTCCGTCAATTTGATGGTGCAACGATCGGTCTGATCTTCTCTATCTCAGCATTTGGCTCACTATTTGGTGCTTGGGTATGGGGTGCTATCGCAGACAAATATGGTCGTAAAGTCAATGCATTTGGCTTCATTCTAGCGGGCATCATGGTTTCAATCTTCTTCGTTGCACCTAGTGACGTGATGATCGGCAGCTTAAACATGCTGGCTCTACTTGGCCTTATCTACAACTTCGGCTTGTCAGCTTCTGCGGTATGGGGTGGTTACTTCTCAGAGCTATTCCCTCCACACCTACGCAGCTTCGGTGCCGCGCTATTCCACGGTGGACGTATTATCGGCATGTTCGCTCCAATGGTTCTTATCTTCATCCAAGAGCGCACCGACCTACAAACGGCAATGTGGGGCTCTCCGATCGTCTGGATCGTTGCAGGTCTGCTATGGCTATCTCTACCAGAAACACTAAAAGGTGGCGTGTTCGATAAGAACAAGAAAGCGCAATCTGCCACTGCTTAATCAAGACAACCCTGCCGACTGAAGAGTCAGTCGGCACAACAAATTAATTTCGAGTCCTGTTCCAACTTGCTGACTCGGCAACTAACAGAGAGTTTATTATGTCTAAATATCAAGAAGCTAAACGCATTGTTCGCAACTATTTCGATGCAATGGAAAACGCGACTCACGAAAATGTAGCGGAAGTACTGAAAGCTCACACATCTGAAGATTACCTATGGCGCGGCGTGTACCCATTCCGTGAGCAGCAAGGTGCTCAAGCGGCGGCTGATGTATTCTGGTCGCCACTAATGAAGTCTATGACTCGTATGCAACGTCGCCAAGACATCTTCATCGGTGGTGAAAACGAAGTCACTTCTGGTGAAATCTGGGTAATGAGCATGGGTCACTTCATGGGTCTATTCGACGCTGAATACCTAGGCATGCGCCCAACAGGCAAAATCATGAACATCCGTTACGCAGAGTTTAACTGTGTTGAAAACGGCAAGATCACCAAAACTGGCCTATTCCTAGATTTACTAGGTGCGATGGATCAAGCGGGTTGTTACCCACTTCCGCCGTCAACAGGTAAGCACTTCGTCTACCCTGGTCCTCGTAACCACGACGGCCTGCTGTTTGAAGACGCAGCACCAGAAGAAGGCGTAGCAACGCTAGCACTTGTCAACAAGATGGTGGATGACCTATCTGCACTCAACGACAGTGGCGCAATGGGCTGCCCACCAGAAGTACTAGAGAAGAGCTGGTCTAAAGACATGATCTGGTACGGCCCATGTGGTATCGGTGCATCTTACACCATTCCTCGCTACCAACAGCAGCACCAATTGCCGTTCCGCAACAACCTAAAAGATAAGAAGTTTAACGGCCACGTATGTCGCTTCGCTGAAGGTAACTTCTCTTGTTTCTTCGGCTGGCCAAACCTGTCTAACACGCCAATCGGTGGTTTCCTAGGTATGACTGGTGGTGAAGTTCGTGCAGACATGCAAGTCGTTGACGTTTACTACCGTGACGGCGACAAGCTATCTGAGAACTGGGTACTTATCGACCTACCATACTGGCTAAAACAGCAAGGTCTAGATGTATTCAAACGCACATCAAGCATCCTAAACCCATCGCTATAAGAAGTCCTAAAGGCGGGCCGTCAACCCGCCTCAATGTCGCTTAAAGCTCCTTCTCGGTTTAAGCGATATGCTATGCTCCCAACTAGTGCCTCATGGATGGGGCACACCTCTAGATAGAACCCTTATTCATAACGGGCATGAACGCACGGTGGCTTTCTGCGCCCTGAATAATGAGATTGATGATGAAAAAATCGACCCTTTCAGCAGTGATTCTCGCAATGCTTGCCTCTGGCTCAGCATTCGCTGCACACACTTTTGTAAATGACGCTGGTGACAGCTTGACGATAGATGGACGTTTTGATCTTCGCTACCAAGATAAAGGCGGTGACCACAACGGTGAATGGAATAGCGGCAGCTCACGTTTCGGCCTAAAAGGTCAAATGGGGCTAGACAATGGTTGGACAGGCTTTGGCCATGCAGAGTGGGGTTACAACTCTGGCGCAAACGGCGACAACATTTATGACCGCTTGCTCTACGCAGGTGTTGAGCACGAAAAGTACGGTAAAATTGCCGCAGGTACTAAGCAGTGGTCTACTTTCTATGATGTCGCTTGGTATACCGATTTAGGTCGTGTATTCGGAACACGTGGCTCTGGTGTTTACAACCTATCTGATTGGGGTATCGCCTCTGGTGCTGGTCGTGCAGAAAACTCGATCACTTACCGCAACAACATCAATGATGATATTAGCTACGGCTTTACTTACCAGACATCGCGTGAAGATACCAAACTGGTTGGCGACTCAACAGCGACATTGAAAAATGGCCTCGGTGGTTCGATCACTTACAAAGGTTTTGAAGGCATTAGCATTGGTGCTGCATACCACCAAAATGAGTTAGCAGATCTCTCTGCCGGTGTTCAGGGCGCAAAGAATGGCGACCACATGCGCATTTTACTCCTTGGTGCTAACTACACCAATGGCGCATTCTACACAGGTGTCACGGTTCACATGGGTGAGAACTGGGAAGCAGTCAAAGGTAGTAGTGATACCCTCATTGATACTCTGGGTGGCGAAATCTACTCATACTATCACTTCGACAATGGCTTGCGTCCAACGCTGAACTATAACTACATGGAAGATCGTGGTGATGAAAAGACGGGGTATGAGCGTAACTTAATCATCCCTGGCGTTGAGTACCACTTTAAGAAAAACAAGTTCCTTGTTTGGACTGAGTACCAAATCGACGTTGGTAAAGATAAGTTCAAGGGCAGTGAGTTTGTAAACAGCGACGATCAATTCGCGGCTGGTATTCGTTACTACTTCTGATAAGACAAGTAGGCTGTATTGGGAACATAGCTCATTGCTTTTATCATAAACGCTATCAGTTCAAGCCTTGCCTTTTTCGGTAAGGCTTTTTTCATTCTAGCACCTACAATTACTCCAATTATTCTATTGGGTTAACCCAAATTTCAAACCTCACACACTCGCTAGCCTTTATTTAACTGAAAGTTTGCTATTTATATTGATGAATACGTACCTATTTGTGGTAACCTAAGCTCAGTTTAACGTCGTATGAATCTGCACACATGTCTGCTGAAAAACAAACCGTCACTTCCAAAGACGTCGCCAAGTTGGCTGGCGTTTCTCAATCTACTGTTTCACGTGTCTTTGTTCCGGGAAGCAGCGTCTCTGAAAAGACTAAAACCAAGGTATTTGAAGCGGCGAAAGCACTCAACTATCGCCCTAATGCATTTGCACGTAGCTTAACAACTAATGAATCAAAACTGATTGGATTGGTTTTTCCTGATGCTGACTACCCTATTCATATGAAAACCCTCCAACTCATTTCCATTGAGTTGCAGAAGCAGGGCTACTCAGCGGTCTTGATCCCATGGCAAGTCGATGACGAAGATAATCATTCAATCCCCAACATCTTCCAGTATCGTGTTGATGGCGTGATTGCCGCCTCTGCAACATTCAATAAATCATTGTATGAAGAGTGTGAAGAATTCAACATCCCAATCGTCCAATATGCACGTGTTGTCGAAGGAACCAAGAGCAGCTACGTCATTAGCGATAACTACGAAGCAGGCCAACAAGCGGCGCAACTACTACATGAAAGTGGTGTCACCAATGCACTCTATCTGACAGGTGAAGTCCCCACCTTTACCAATGATGAGCGACAAAATGGATTCTGCACTGAATTTGAAGATCTCACGGGTAAAACACCCCGCATCGTCGAGGCAACCTACGACTATTCAAGCTCATTAGATAAGATTCGAACCGTGTTAGCCGACAAAAATCGACCTGAAGCCGTTTTTTGCGCCACCGATAACCTAGCGATGGCGGTCATGGATATCGCCAGATTAGAGTACGGATTAAGCATCCCACAAGACATACAAGTTATTGGTTTTGACAATATTCCTCAAACTGAATGGCTTAGCTATCAATTGACAACATTCCGCCAAGACTTTCGTCGTTTAGCTCGCGAATGCGTCAAGATCATTGTTGACCAAATCAATAGCAAAAACAGCAGTTTGGTTAAAATGATGGTACCGGTAAAGCTAGTCGAGCGCCAGACAACAGCAAAATAGTCTTATCTCTCTACCTATGCTCAACTAAATGAGCATAGGTACTGGCCTTTATAATCCTTTCAATACATTCGCTTATATAGCCTCCTATTGTTTATTGGACAACCGAACTTCATCAACAAACTAGGTTACTAAAAGTATACTAATTGATTTAAGTTCCCAGGTTACCATAATAAACCACATAGTAGACATCGCAGATAAATGTCATCAATGTAATCCAATAGGAATCTTGTTATGAGTAACGTATTAATCATTAATGCCCATGAACCTTCTCCTTTTTCGCAAGGCAGACTCAATGCTTCCCTTGTAGAGAAAGCTCGCGGCATCCTAGCTGAAAAAGGTCATCAAGTTCGTGTAGTCACGATGCAAGATGAGCTAGTCGTTGAAGATCAACTCGCTCACTTTGAATGGGCGGATAGAGTTATTCTTCAATCGCCAGTGAACTGGATGACTATTCCTTGGTCATTCAAAAAGTATATGGATGAAGTGTTTACTGCCGGTATGGGAGGAGCACTATGTGCATTCGATGGTCGAACCGAAGAAGAACCAAAGAAAAACTATGGTACTGGTGGAACAAGAACTAACACCAAATATATGCTATCACTCACTTTCAATGCACCAGAAGAATCATTTAACAACGAAAAAGAATACCTCTTCCAAGGAAAGAGCGTCGATGATTTAATGTTCCACATGCACGCTAACTTCCGCTTCTTTGGTATGTCGGCACTGCCAACGTTTGCTAGCTTTGATGTGATGAAAAACCCACAGATAGACACTGACTTCGCCCGCTTTGAATCCCATTTGGACGAGCACTTCTAATCACCAACTTGAGAAAACGGTGACAACCTTAGGGTCATCACTGATTCTTGATCGTCGAACATCAGGTTGCAGTGGTAGATACTCTCCCTACTGTTCAGGTATACTTTGGTAACCTGAACAGTTTTAAACGGCGGATCATGTGGAAAGCGTAGTTAAAGTCGATAGTAAAGGTCGTAAA
Organism: Vibrio tubiashii; assembly: GCF_028551255.1. Taxonomy (NCBI): domain Bacteria; kingdom Pseudomonadati; phylum Pseudomonadota; class Gammaproteobacteria; order Vibrionales; family Vibrionaceae; genus Vibrio; species Vibrio tubiashii. The sequence goes on from NZ_CP117030.1 coordinate 1,541,470, forward strand.
TCAGTCATCAATACCTGCACTGAACCGTGTGCTATTGAGAAGGGTATGCGCCTGATTGGTGGTAAATGGAAAGGCTCGCTTATTTATCACCTAAAAGATGGCCCTGTGCGCTTCAATGATTTAGTTCGCTTGCTTGGTGGAGCAAGCAAGAAAATGATTGATCAACGGCTTAAAGAGCTAGAGTCTGAAAACATGGTGATTCGCAAGGTACTCAGCGATCGACCTATTGCAGTTAGCTATGAGCTCACCGAGTTTGGACGCACTGCTCTTAACATTCTTGAAGAACTACGAATCTGGTCTGAGACTCATCAGATTGAACTAAAAAAATAACGCGATATGCAAAAAGCCAGAGTTCTATCTCTGGCTTTTTGATTTATATTCATAACCTTAGTAATCTAACATGCCGCGAATAGGGTAGTTATTGTTTGGGTCACGAATCCAAGCTAAGCCACGAGTTAAGGCCCCCAGCTCAGGTCTTACAAATGGGTTGTTTGATATATCAACCACATGTAGGTCACCTTTCTCGTTAACCACGAATAAGCCTGGTTCAGCAAAGTTATGATCCGTTTCTTTTTCGGAGCGTGGAATAGAAATATAAACCCCAAGCGCTTTCATCGCTTGCTCTGTAAGGCCATAAGCAATCGGGAAACTGATATCTAGTTGATCTTTGTGCGCTTCCAACTGCTGCTTAGTATCACCAGAGACAGCCAGAATATCGACTCCAGCATCGTGAAATGCCTGCTTATATGTTTCAATCTCATTAAGATATTTGGTACACAAAGGGCAATGTTTGCCGCGATACACAAATACCGCTTGCCACGTCGCTCCGTCTTTGGGTTCGCCTAACTTCACCATTGAACCATCAAGCAAAGTGGCTGAAATTTCCGGAAATGCATCACCTGCCTTTAGTTTTACTGAATGCGCCATTACTATCTCCTAACCATTGCCGAATACATAAAACCTTAGAGACAATCTAGGAGCTAAACAGATAACTTACAAGTAGTTACCATTTGGTAACCACATAGAAGCTGTTGGTTTAGAGTAATGACATTCGAAAAATCTAGGCTGCTATACTTACTACCATCCTTTGAGCAAAATCAAATGTTATGTTATAACGTTTTAAAATAACGATTACTCACTGGATTGAATGCAAGATATCGAAGCGACCATTAAGCACGTTGAGCAAAGCTGCAAACATCGCGGCAAGCAATTAACGACAAAACGTAAGATCGTTCTACGCGCCCTAATACACTCCAACAAGGCTTTGTCTGCCTATGAATTGGTCGACTACTGCAAAGAGCACTTCGACGCCAACATTCAGGCGATGACCATCTATCGTGTTTTAGACTTTTTAGAAAGCGAACAGTTAGCTCACAAGATCAAAGTGTCTAACAAGTACGTCGCCTGTTCACATATTCAATGTGACCATGACCACGGTGTCGCTCAGTTCTTAATTTGTTCTAAGTGCAACAAAATCAGTGAGCAAACAATTGATCCTGCTATGGTTTCAGGGCTTCAGTCCAACGCGCGCCAAGAAGGTTTTACCGTGATTAACCCGCAAATTGAAATCAGCTGTGTGTGCGATGAATGTGCAAAAAAGGAATCCGACAGTTAAAGCAACCTTCTCTCAAGCCAATCTCTACAACTCATTCCCACTTAGTTTTAAAACAAGGAGACTTCCAAGACTATGTCAGCCACGCTCATTAAAAATGCCCAAATCGTCAATGAAGGGACTATTATCGAAGCCGATTTACGTATTGTCGGCCAAAGAATAGAAAGAGTTGAACAGGATATTACCGCCCAGCCAACTGACACCATCGTAGAGGCCAATGGCAAGTATCTGATTCCCGGAATGATTGATGATCAGGTTCACTTCAGAGAGCCGGGGTTGACGCACAAAGGCTCTATCGCATCTGAGTCCCGCGCAGCAGTCGCTGGCGGCATCACTAGTTATATGGAAATGCCTAACGTTAGCCCTGCAACCACAACCATTGAAGCTCTTGAGCGTAAATTTGATATTGCCTCGGCTAGCTCATTGGCTAACTACTCCTTCTATCTCGGTGCGACAGAAGACAATTTAGAGGAGATTAAACGCCTCGACCCACAGAAGCACTGCGGCGTTAAAGTGTTTATGGGGGCTTCTACGGGCGATCTTTTGGTTGAGGCACCGCATGCACTCGATGCTATCTTCCGTGACTCTCCCGTTCTGATTGTTACCCATTGTGAGAGTGGTCCAGTTATCGCTCAAAACAAACAACGCCTTTTACAACAGAAATCGCAGCTCACCATTGAAGATCATCCTCTTCTCAGAGATGACGAAGCCTGTTTCGCCTCTTCCTCTTACGCGGTTGAGCTGGCCAAAAAACATGGCAGCCAATTGCATGTTCTACACATTACAACGGAAAAGGAACTCGCTCTGTTTGAATCAGGCCCAATCGCAAATAAGAAGATTACCGCGGAAGCCTGTGTCCATCATTTGTGGTTTAGTCACCAAGATTATGCAACCTTAGGTAACCAGATCAAATGTAACCCGGCAATCAAGTTTCCTAGTGACAGAAACGCACTACTCAACGCACTGAAAACAGGCCAAATTGATATTATTGCCACCGATCACGCCCCTCACACATGGCAAGAAAAACAGGTCGCCTATGAGCAAGCTCCTGCGGGTTTGCCTTTAGTGCAACATGCTCTATTGACCCTGTTTGATCAGGTCAAATCGGGGCACCTGACCATGGCACAGGTTGTTGAAAAGACAGCACATAACCCTGCCATTCGTTACGCAATCAACCAACGCGGATTTATCCGTGAAGGCTATTTTGCTGACTTAGTTCTGGTCGATCCTCAATCAACGACAACAGTTAGCAACGAAAACAGTTTATACCACTGTGGTTGGTCGCCGTTTGCGGGGCATGCATTCTCTAGCCAGATTCAAAACACTTGGGTCAATGGCGACTTAGTGTATGCAAACCAGCAAATAAACCCTTCATCTAACCCAGCAATGCGCTTGTCATTCAAGCGATAACCGTCAATTACTCTAAGTCAGTCTATAGGAGAGTAACCAATGAACACTGATAGCTCCGCAATAATGGGAGTTCCAACCAACATCATCACAGGCTTTCTCGGCGTAGGGAAAACATCGGCAATATTGAACCTAATGAAAAGCAAACCAGAGGGTGAACGCTGGGCGGTGCTGGTTAATGAGTTTGGTGAAATTGGTGTCGATGGCAGTTTGTTCCACGGACAAACTAATCAAGGTCAGCAAGTCTTTATTCGGGAAGTGCCTGGGGGCTGCATGTGCTGTGCGGCAGGACTGCCGATGCAAATTGCCCTCAACCAGCTGCTATCAGAGGCAAAACCTGATCGGCTATTGATTGAACCAACAGGCCTTGGTCACCCTAAAGAAGTGTTAGAGATTCTCTCTTCTGAGCATTATCGCCAAGTGTTGTCACTGCAAAAAAACGTCACTTTGGTCGACGCGCGTAAGTTGTCTGATCAACGCTATACTCATCACGAGACCTTCAATCAGCAGATTGCCATTGCTGATACCGTGGTCGGCAACAAGCAGGATTTATATCAACCCGGTGACAAAGACAAACTCAAAGCTTATGTTACTGAGATCAGTCGTCCAAACACTAAAGTTGTCTTTGCTGAGCATGGCAGACTTCCATTGTCTGAGTTTGAAGGAAAAGCAAACCTAGACGCACATATCCCACATCACCACCATCATCATCATAAAGGCAAACCACTGGCTTCCGAGTTGCCGATGCCAGACAGCGGTATGCTAAAAGCCACCAACTCAGGTGAAGGTTATAAAAGCGCAGGATGGCGATTTGCAGCGAACAAACTCTTTGACCGCCAAAAATTGCTGAGGTTGTTAGTCGGCTTAAAAGCTGAACGCATGAAAGCCGTATTCATTACCCAAGATGGCATCTTCGGCTATAACCTAACCGAGGATGGTCTGACTGAGTCTGAGCTGGATGAATGCAGAGAAACTCGAATCGAAGTGATCGCCGAAACGATAGCGGCCGACTTAGAAAGCAAACTCGTTGAATGTGTTGTTAGCTAGATGCAATCAGTCCTGAGTGTCCATAGCGCACTCAGGATTTTTCTAACTTGCTGAAACTAAGCGTTTCTCTGCCAAAGCCATCGCAATGTTGGCTTTGCTATAAGCACTTTCATTGATGAAATGTGGGTAGATATCTTGTGCCTTTTCCCAAAGAATGTCATGGCCTAAGAACGTCGCTAATAGCGGCTCTCCTTGCTTCACCACTTCAAAGTCTCTCCCGCATACCATCGGATGAACCATAGCACTGCGCATTCCATCTTGATCGAGCAGAATCGGCACCTCTTCCGTGTAGAAAAACGCGCTGTAATCTTGCAAATTATCTATCTGATTGAGATTGTGCTTTTCTACGTAATCAAGCACCGCCGTGAGCATTTGTTTCATCAACTCAAGTGTTTCCGACTTCAGCGCGCCATGAGCTTGAGCCCCGACTTCAATCATCACGCCATACTCGCCTGTTGAGCACAAATAAGGTTGCTCCGACCATGGTTTTCTATCTTCGAACAAGATGTTTGCTTTTGGCATGCGCTGTTTAACGTAGGCTCCCATCTTACGGTAGAAGCGATCCGTAGAGAGTAAGATGAGCGTCGCGCCCATATTGCTGGTCGTGTTATGTAAATCAACGATGAGCTGATTTTTGCTGGCGGCATGTTTAGCAGCGAATGCAGCAGCGACTTTACTCTCATGCAATACACGCTCTTTCTCGTTACCAAGCTCAGCAAACTCTCGATTTAAGTCTGTCTCTAAATAGCGCACATTCTGTTTTACCGCTTCTGGGTTAGCGATAACCGAAGAGGTAGTCAATGTTGAACGTTCAGCGGAGTAAAGCCTGTCATTAATCAACTTATGCAAATAAATACCTGAAAGCTCATTACCATGTGTCCCCGCAACAATCAGCGCGCTATTGATCTTGTCCATTATATTTCTATTCCAAGGTTTTAAATTACATAAATGTTATAACATAACAAAACATGCAAAATAAACTTTCTAGGGTTTGAAATACGCACAACTAAAAAAGCCTACCGGATTCAAGTAGGCTTTAGAGATTTTCGATATCAAGTTAGCTAGTGGCTAGGTCCAAAAGCTCAGAGCGATAAAGGTAAGCACGCCGATACAAGCAATGTTAAGAATAATACCAACTCGCATCATCTCACTCTGTTTAATGTGCCCAGATCCAAACACAATCGCATTCGGAGGCGTCGCAACTGGCAACATAAAGGCACAGGATGCCGCAACCGCTATCAGAACAGACAGGATGACAGGCGACATGCCAAATGCTTCAGCAACACTTGCAAATACAGGGATTAACAAGGCCGCACTCGCTGTATTACTGGCAAATTCCGTTAAGAACACAACAAAAACCGCAATGATAGCGATGATGAAGAAGATCCCCCAGTGAGCAATCATCTCACTCAGAGTATTGGCGAGAAAGACACTTGTTCCCGTCGCCTTTAGAACATTACTCAAACAGATACCACCACCGAACAGGAGCAAAACGCCCCAATCTGCGGTCTTCTCAATATCTTTCCAGTGAACAACGCGGGCAAAGCTAACCGCGATAATGGCTGCTAGCGCGACAAGCGTATCAAACTTAGCGTAACCGCCGAGCATAGCATTAATCGGCTTGCTGAAGATCCACAGACAGACGGTAGCGCCAAAAATAGCCAGAGTCACAACTTTGCCTTTATCCCAATCAATGGCTTCGCGATTTAACTCGAACTCGCCAGATAGATTTGGCTTTAGCGTCGCGTAAAGAACAGCTATCGCAACAGGTAACAAAATCACGGCAGTAGGAACACCAAAGCTCATCCACTCAGTGAAGGTTAAGCCAACTTCCGCAGCGGCGATAGCATTCGGTGGGCTACCAACAATCGTTGCGATGCCACCAATACTTGCACTGTAGGCGATGCCAAGCAGAACAAACACATAGGTCTTATGACCACTTTCTGAGTTCACTTTGCTTAACACACCGAGTACCAAAGGCAGCATCATTGCCGTGGTCGCAGTGTTACTGATCCACATTGATAGCGCAGCGGTAACACCAAACAGCATGAACACTGCCACGCTCATTTTACCTTTGGCGAGGATCAGCACTTTATCGGCGATAACTTTATCCAAACCCTGACGGTGCATAGCCGCGGCTAAGGCGAAACCACCCAAGAATAAGAAGATAATTGAGTTAGCAAAGTTGTTCAGTGCAGTTTGGGTGTCAAACACGCCAAACAAAACCGCCATAATTGGGACTAAAATGGCCGTCACGGTGACATGTAACGCCTCTGTCAGCCAAAGAATCGCGACAAAGGTGAGCATACTAATACCAAGCACCACTTGAGGGTCAAAAGGTAGGGTAAAGTACATGGTGAGAAACAGAGCAACGTCTGCGAGGATAATCAGACTATTGCGGTTGAAAAACCATTCTCTAGTGTTGTTGGGCAAAGGGACACTATCATTTCTATTCATTATTATTTTTTCCTTATTAGGGCCTTGTGGCATTGCAAATGATCCCACATAAATACCTTCTGGAAATATTTTTCATTGCGAATTTGTTAACCATATCAACAATAAGGTTATGAATGTTAACAGCATGAATAGATTGGATATTTAAGCATCACTATCAGGTCTATTTTCTAGAAGAATAATTCACGACAATTATCTCTCAACCCCAATTGGTAAAATTTCAATTGGCGTCATTAGCGAGTAATGTGTCACCTTTTGCCAGTGTATGGCGCGATCAGATTGCTTATTATTTCCTCATCCCAATTACATAACGTTTAACAATCAGAAAGTGAGGCACAACATGGCAAACACAGCATTAATTACTGGCGCATCAGGTGGTATCGGTTTAGAGCTAGCAAAAATACACGCTCAAAAAGGTGGCGATCTTGTATTGGTGGCGCGATCTGAAGATAAGTTAAACCAACTGAAAGCTGAATTGGAAAGCGAATACCAAAGCAAGGTGTTTGTTATTGCCGAAGACTTATCTGATCCTGAGTCAGCAGATAGAGTTGCCGCTAGCGTCGAAGCGATGGGACTACAAATCGATACTTTAATTAATAATGCGGGTTTCGGCGGCCATGGATTGTTCCACGAACGAGCACTCACGGATGAGCAAGCCATGATGCAGTTAAACATGGTGACCCTAACCAACCTGACTCACCACTTTTTGCAAGGTATGGTTGAAAGACGAAATGGGCGCATTCTTAATGTTTCATCGACTGCATCGTTTATTCCCGGTCCACTGCAAGCGGTTTACTACGCCACTAAGGCTTATGTCACCTCTTTTACTCAAGCAATTGCCGAAGAGGTCGCGCAATACAATGTTACTGCAACTGCATTATGTCCAGGGCCTGTCGCAACAGGTTTCGTCGCAGCGGGCAACCTAGATGGTGTCGACATTTGGAAAAATGCCAAATCACCTCGTTCAGTCGCTGAATGCGGTTATCAGGCAATGGAAAAAGGCGAACTGGTTGCATTCAACGAACGTGGGCTAAAATTTCAACTTAACTGGGTAATTCCATTCTTACCGCGTAAGATGGTATTAAAAATGTCTCGTAAGTTTATGGAAAAGAACTAATAAAATGAAACGTGCGAACCGATTTGCCGTCTCTCCATTATGGAAAGTACTACTCAATGATATGCAAATTGATCTCCAAGCTGTGTTGGCTCATGCCAACCTGCCGAGGGATTTATTTAGCAGAGAGAGTGCTAGCTTAGCACCTCACGAATACTTTCAATTGTGTAATAGCCTAGAAAAAGCAGCAGGGGATAAAGAGGTCCCACTTTTGTTCGCACAGCACCTCTCTGTGGAGGCATTTGATGCCCCTCTGTTTGCTTCTATCTGCAGTCCAAACCTCAACGTAGCCTTAAGCCGTTTGAGCCAATACAAACCACTGATTGGCCCAATGATGTCTGTTGTGAATCAAACCGAACAATACACAGAAATCACAGTACGTTGCTACGGCTACCGCGAAGCACTGCCAAAAACGCTGGGGCTAATGGAAACTGTCTTTTTTACCCAGTTGGCACGGTTGACGACGCGAGAGAAAATTCGCCCCCTGAGTGTTGAACTGCAAGTGTTACCGAAGGATATCGCTCAATATGAAAGCTACTTCGGCTGCTCCATTCGCAAAGGAGAAGAGGTAAAAATACGCTTTTCTGCGCAAGATGCCGCACGAACTTTCCTTACCTCTAATGCGGCTATGTGGGAGTTTTTCGAGGCGAAACTTAATCAGAAGTTATCTGATCTCGATAGCAGTGCCACCACATCTGATCGAGTCAGAGCGGTACTACTGGAAGCGCTGCCAAGTGGTCAATCTAGTATTGAAGACGTCGCAGAAAAACTTGCGATGAGTAAGCGCACACTTCAACGTAAGCTCAGTACTGAAAAGGAGAGCTTCCAAAGTATCTTACAAACGGTTAGAGAAGAACTTGCTGATCATTACTTAGAGAAATCAGAGATGTCTTTGGGAGAGATTTCATTTCTACTTGGCTTTCAGGAGTCGAATTCTTTTATTCGCGCCTACAGTGCTTGGAAAGGCGTTTCACCTGGTCACTACCGAGAGCAATACCATTAATCAATTGGAGGTAAGGGGACTTAGCAGCCCCCTTTAGTAAACCTATCCAATCAGCTTATCGAAGCTTTCCATTACTTCAGCACACTTCATCACTCTGCCGTGGCCTTGCCCTTGGGTTGCCACCAGCGTAACGTTTTCCATTTCTTGAGCCGCCTTTTGTGACACCTCAAACTTAGTAAACTTGTCACCTTGATCGTGGACAATAATGGTTTGCGCACTGCGTAACTTAAGTTTGTTGTATGGGTCGACGGATTGAATTGGGTAGTGGTACTGATCTTCAACCTCAGAAACGACTGCATTGAACAAACGCATTGAGTAGCCTGAGCGAGCGACACTACCAAATAGGTTGTCGAGATAGTCCAATACAGGCGCAATCAACAAGAATGGTTTATCGACCAACTTCTGATGATGACACTCGATTGAAGACGCCGTTCCCATGCTATGACCAACAAGCCCAGCCACATCACCAACACTATCTAAAATCGCTTCTAAGCCATGAACAAATGCAGGAATATGCCCGTACACGCCGCCACTTTGACCATGGCCCGGATGATCATACGCCAATGCGGTGTAGCCTCGGCTAGCGATGTGCTCCATCAACGGGTAAAACTGACTCGCACTCCCCGACCAACCATGAGTCAACACCCACACTGGGCCTGTGCCTAATCGGTACGTTTTGAGTACGCCTTCCTTCGATTCTACTTCGCCTTTAATCAATCCGGTTGGCTCAGCATTCTTAGGCTTAGTACGCGCTGGGGTCAGCAGTAACTTGCGCGCGGTGTTCTTCGCATGGTTAGGCGCGAGAGTGTGATGAAGCCGAGTAGTTATGTTAACCAAGCTCTTCTTTACACTGAACTTTTGCGAGGTATTAAAGTAAATCTTCTCACTCATGGTTTTATCCTTTTGGTGCCAGTCTCTACTTCTCGCCAAAAAGCGAACGACCGTGCTATTTTTAACTAAATAATAAGCCAAGTAGTGTCTACTTAGCTTAGAAATCCGTTACTTCCAGCTTGCAATCAAACGCTTAACGCCCTGCCAGAAGTGTTCGTTGCTCGCCTGCTCTCCGTGTATCGAATAAAACAGGTGTGCACTTAAATACAAGCCATACAATTCAAACGTGGCCTGCCTAGGCTCAAGATCTTGGCGAAATTCACCGTTCTCGACCCCTTTCGCAACTTGAATTCGTAAGTACTCTATCCAAGTCGCGATGGTTTTCTTTAGTACTTGCTGGGTAGGGGCCGCTTCTGCGCTCGTCTCTTTCCAAGCATCTAAGAACATACAGCTGCCTTGAAAAGAGTGGTTCCACCCTAACCAGTTATCGAGCAGCAATGTGAGCTTTTCTTCGATGGTGATCGAAGTTCGCTCCCTCGCGGGCGCAATCACTCGCTGAGTAAAGATCTGGTTGGCGTAATCCAAAACCGCTATTTGCAGGTTATCTTTGGAGTTAAAATGAGCAAATAAGCCACTCTTCGACATCCCGCATTGCTTGGCTAATTCCCCAATGGTTAAGCTCTCAAGCCCATTTTCACTCGCTAGCTCAAATGCCTTGCTTAAGATATTTTCTCGGGTAACTTTGCCTTTACTCATACTGCTCTCTCGTTACTGTTAATGCTATTTTTAGCACACTCGTTCTTTTTTGCAAATTTTATCTCACTCGCGACTGAATGAAATCACAAAGTCTAACCCGTAAATGTAACAATTCTTAGGGTTAGATTTGACTCTCAAATTACTCTGATAACTGATAGTCGCCGCTTCATAATTTGATTTAGATTCATTCCTTAAGGCTGATTTATTGATATACCCTGAACACTTTTAATGGTTTTGATGTCGTTATGGAAAGTAAGAAAATACAAAGTATTGAGCTAGGCCGAGTGGTTGCGATATTAGCGATTGCCGCCATGCACTGTCAGATGTTTCTCAGCTACTGGCAGATTAATGAGACACCGTGGGTTGGATATGTGTTTAACCAAGCAACACGCTTTGCCGTCCCCTTGTTCTTTTTGATTTCAGGTTATTTGATCCAACCCAAGCTAACCGTTGACCCAATCGCGACGCTTAAGCGCTACACCACTCCTTTACTGCGCATTTTTATTGTCTGGAGTGTGATATGCCTTGTTATGCCTTTTAACTGGGCGACTGTGGCTGAGCATGGCTATCTCGCAGAACGTCAAGGCTATTGGGGTTACCTCGGTCAAGCACCACTCAACTCGCTGCTAGAAGGCGGTCTCGTCCATCTATGGTTTATTCCCGCGCTGATTTTTGCAGCTGCGATTGGTGCTGGATTGCAAAAATTTAAGCAGATAGAGCTTTTTGTCCCACTTGGCATCGCACTGTATGTTTACGGTGTTCTTGCAGGCAGCTATCAGGGTCTGACCGAGTTCTGGTCTCCATTCTTTACCCGAAACGGCCCGTTCTTTAGTACCTTGTTGTTTGCGATTGGTTTATCTATTCGTCAGCAAACGATAAATGCCACTTCCCGTCAAGCCTTGCTGCTAGCATCAGTCGGTATGCTGTTACATTTCGTTGAAGCCTTTATCCTCAATAACTATCAGCAACCTTTTAATGGCAATGACTTCTTGTTTGGGACTGTGCTGTGGGGAACAGGCTGTTTTATGTGGTTACTATCAAAACCAGCACTCGGAACTCAATCTTGGCTAACCAAGCAATCTAAGTATGTGTTGCCTCTCTACGTGGCTCATCTACCTATGATTATTGTGATGATGAACGTTTCTGGAGTATTGGGCCTGACTGGATGTTCCAAAGATATGACCGTACTGTTTGGCGCGATAGTGATAACCTTTGGATTGATTAAAGGGTTAGAGAAAACACCCCTCTATCGACTGCTATTTAGGTAGCCATATTGGAGAAATATAGGGGGTAATATTTAGGTAATCGTTGATCAATAGGCAAAAACAAAGCGATGGGTAATTCCATCGCTTTGTGGTTAGTTGGGCTTACGTGCCAAGTCTCTGGCAAGAATCAAAGCTAAACCAAACACCTGCAGAAACAAACCAATGTTCTTGTACCAAGCGATCCTTTCATTAAGCATTGTCATCAGCTCAGAGATAGAGAGATTCTCTAGGTAAAAATCATCAATTTGATTTCGATATGCCTGCTGGGCTTGGTTTATCAGCATCATCAATTGTGGAAGATTGTCTAAGCTAATCTCTGGGATTGGCTGATTAACCCACTGGCTCAATTGACCCTGTAGCGTCGCTTGCAGTTGTTGTTGAACTTCACCCTCGTGAGCAATATGCAGGAGCAACATTTCACGCTTGCGTTCGAGCATTTCAACACTGTTCCATGCAAGCTGAATTGAATAGATGTTCTCGTTTTTTTGCTCAGACAGCTGACCAATCTCCCCACTCAGCTTGTCGAGCACAATACTCGACATCAAAAGCGCTAAGACATTGAGGACTAGCCCCGTCAGCACTAACGCCCATGCAGGAGGAGAGCGCAACATCATTACCACATCCTATCAAATGGTAGATAAGCAATATTAATCACAGTCAGAACCGCCATCACTAAGAAGGTCATCTTCATCCCCGAAATACGGCCTTTTAGTCTGTCTGCAAGGATACCTTTCGCATGTAATATACGGCCCAGAACAAACACAATACCACACGCATGGATCATCCAAGGACTTGCGCCGTTGTACTCCACCATTGCCATTAGAATGAGGGTAATTGGAATATAATCCACCGCATTGCCCTGTGCACTTCTGGCGATCGTCAGGGCATCTACCCCGCCATCCGCATATTTAACCTGAGCTTTGCGGCGCTGCTTAATCACCTGAATAGAGAGCCAAATCATTAGTGCAGCAAGAATTGCAGCGTATAGCGCTGTAACCATCAACATTCTCCTTGTGATTCAGGTTTCTAACACCTGATATTTTTCTCATCTCTAAGTATTACTAATTAAGCATAAAAAAGCCCCGCTGAATAGCGGGGCTGAATATTTAAGCCCAGATACGGAAAATTTTGTTGCCCTATCAAAGCGTTTCAATAAAGGGAGCTATCACTCTGAAGCGCTCAATAGAGAGGTTTAAGGCTAACAACTCCCACACTGTTTTGATTTCGCTTCACAGTCAACAAGGTTGCCGTGTTTATCAAGTTGAAGGGTGCAGCACTCTTCGAACAGTTTTTTTAGCTCGACACGGCCTTTCTGCACACGCGACTTTAACGTTGAGTAGCTTACGCCGACTTTCTCAGCGATCTGCTTTTGGCTCTCACCGTTTAGCTCAACAGCTTCGAGAAGTTGGGATTGTTCAGCAGGCAGAGCATTAACAAAAGGTTTAATACACCCTGCCATTTCTTGCTCTAAGCTGGCCTCTTGCTCTTCAAACCACAAGTCATCGGCTTGGAGTTCACCATCACGCTGCTGGCGAGCACGCTTACGGTAAAAGTCGATGATGGTGCGATTCGCCAGTTGAAACAGCCAAGCTTTGACACTACTGACATCCGCAATGGTGGATAGGTTCTGGTAGGTTTTGAGTAAGATCTCTTGCTGCAAATCTTCTACATCATCTGGGTTACTTACCTTAGAGTGAAGGAAGGATTTTAGCGCCTGCTGATACTCAGCCCACACTTGCTCTAAGCTGAGGCTTGGGTTAGCAGTTTTCATCTGCGCAGCACTCATCCTGCAAGAAGCCAATAACGCCTTCTAAACATTGGTAATCGGTGACACAGTAAAGGGTTCGCCCTTCTCGACGTTGGCTAATCAAACCTGCAGACGCAAGGCTAGAGATATGGTGAGAAAGCGTCGAGCCTGGTATACCGAGCTTCTCTTGTAAGCCACCCACCGCAATACCTTGATAACCAGCTTTGACCACACTTTTGTAAATCGAGAGACGAGTTGGATGGCCAAGCTCTTTCAATGCTTTGGCAACGACTTCAAGTTCCATGACAGACTCCACATAAAATTGTATATTTCCAAAGTAATCGAAATATACCTGAGATGCAATAGTTAGACGCCCCACTTTGTAGACAAGCATAAAATGCCGATTTCACCACCCACATTTAGTTAATCTAATGTTGCACAATTAACAGCTGTAAAACATTCGAGATGTCGCTAATGTTTCTTATACGTGCTACAGGAGTGAACGAAAAATCAATGAAAGTACTGATCCAATACACGCAAACAGGCAAATATAAAGACAGAGTATGGGAATCCCTAACGCTTAAAGCCAAGGGGGAAGTTCAAGCAGTAACGCCTTCTTCGGCTGTTCGATTGATAGAGCAGAACAAAGCCGTGTTATTTACTACGGAAGACGACGACATTGTTCTCCAAAGCTAATTGTTGCCAACCGATTTCGACTTAAGGGTTCATTTTGCGATTCCCCAAATCGCAAAGCGAATGCCCACAACCGGAACCAATCTATTCCCTCAGATAGCTTGCTGTTCCGGTTTTTCTTTGCTCACTATCCATTGCCATTGAACTTCCAATTCTATAACTTAGCCAAGTGACATGGATGTTATTCGAGGTAGATTGTGAAAAAGCTATTGATTGTCAATGTGGGCTCAGCGCCTGAAAGCCAGCTGAGCAAATTTGGTGATTTTGAACTGTGGGCAAAACAAGCCATTGGCGCTACTACGCTTGAAATCGAGTTTCACGATGGAATCGCAAAACCACTGCCAAAACCGCACTTGCTCGCTGGCGTTATTATCATGGGTTCACTGTCCATGGTGACAGAAGAAGCTAGCTGGATGAAACGGCTTGCAGCAGAAATTGTGCAGCTCGCAGAGCATCGTGTTCCAACCTTAGGTATCTGCTTTGGTCACCAACTGATCAGCTACGCTTTTGGTGGTGAGGTCAACTTCAATCCAAACGGGCTGGAAGTCGGTACGGTCAATATCTCGCGTTTGACCAGTAGTAACAACGATCCACTACTTAGCCAATTGCCTGAACAGTTCCACGCTCAAGCCGTCCATTTTCAATCTGTACTTACATTACCAACACAAGCGGTTCGATTGGCACAAAGTCGTATTGATCAAAACCACGCGTTTCGTGTCGGAGAGTGCACATGGGGCGTACAGTTCCACCCCGAATTTACCGCCGATATCATGCTCGATGTGCTTGAGAACTTTAAAGATGAGCTAGGGGAAGAGGTTGTTAGCCGTAAAATACAACGCGTTGTGCCTGCTGATGAGGCACAACGCGTATTAGTGAATTTCGCTCGACTATGCGAAGAACGAAAGGACTAGCGGCTGTTTGGTTCACCCTGTGATTTAATTGAGGCTGTGGCACTTTGTTCACCTTTCACCAAGCTATCAAACTCAGAGATACGCGCTAAAAATGCTGGCTTATCTTGCTTTGAAATTGAGCTAGCGAGCGGAAGGTTAGCTTTCATTGGGTCAACCGCACGGTTACGCACTAAGACTTCAAAGTGCAAATGTGGCCCAGTGATCCTGCCCGTCGCACCTGCAATCGCAATTTTCTGACCACGTTTAACATGCTGACCTTTCTTAACCAGAAAACGGTGCAGATGAAGGTAACGAGTTTTGTAAACGCTATTGTGTTCAATCACAAGATACTTACCCGCATATTTGTGGTTACGTACCGCAATCACTTTACCATCCCCCGTAGAATAAATCGGCGCTCCAACAGGAGTGGCGAAGTCTGTGCCATTGTGCGGAGTCACTCTCCCCGTCACAGGGTGCTTGCGTCGTGGATTGAATGGTGACGTAATTCGACGATACTGTTTGGCCACTGGATAGCGGTCAAAGGCTTGTTCAAGGCTATTACCTTGCCTGTCGTAAAAGCGACCATCTTCAGCCAAAAACGCCGCAACTTCTCTACCACGTAGATAAATCGCGATACCTTGAATTTCGGTATTCCCCGTCAGATGAGTACCTAAGTATTGCTCTTTAACCAACACATTAAAGCGATCCCCTGCACGCAGCTCTTTGGCGAAATTTACTTTGTCACGCAATACTCGGGTAATGTTGGCAATCTGATTTGGCGTTAAACCCGCACGATAAGCCGATAGCGAAAAGCTGCCTTGAATATCACCCGAATAGAGCTTTTCTTGCCATTCACCCGCTTCTTCGACAAAACGGTAGCGAAAGCTATTGTCTTCCTCACGACTAAACACTGCCCTTTCGACCAAACTTTGATGATAGATCAAGGTCGTGAGCTGTTTAGTATCGCTATCAAGCACGAGTTCTAAGTGATCCCCCGGCTTAATCGTATCTAACTTCAGTGATTCGAGATCGGCCTCTAAAATACTTTGCAGCGTCTCGTAAGGTATGTTCCATGCCGAAAATATCGTGCTTAAGGTATCCCCTACTTTAACAAAATAGTGAGCGCGAATTTCAGACGACTGCTGGGGAGCAAGAGTGGCATTTTCTAGCGGCTGATAAGCCGTCACTTTGATAGGAGTAGCCTCACGCTTAGACTCAGATTTGAAAGTCAGCACAGCAGAGAGACAAAAGGCGGTGATCGCAACCGCAATCAGTATGGGACGAACGAGCTTCATAAAACAAACAAATCAGAACTTAATGTTATGTTATAACATTTATGGGATGGTAATAACATGCGATCTTTGCCACCGAATATTGATCAACAATAGCACCAAAGTTTCACAAACGAACTTGAAAGCTAAAATAGCGCAAACCAGACGTAAACAAAATCATATTTACATCAAATTAGTTACAGAAATAGAGTAACTGGCGACATTAAGAGTTCATTCCGGCCAGAAGCCAATCATTTTTGGTCTTAAAATTAAAATCTGTTGATTGATTTTAGTTCCGTTTAGCTCACTTAAACTTATCTATCTGATAAACAATAGCTTTGCATTTTATTTCGATTTTTATGGAAATATTTATTGATCTTTTTTTTCTCACTTCTATAATTCGAGAAAAATCGAAATAAATTTTGGAGTCAATAATGATGAATAACGATTTTATGACCATGGCGAGTGAAGCACTCGATATGTTCGCATTTTTAGCCACCGAACTGATCATCCTATTTTTGGCTATCAGCTACATTGTTGGTGTGTTACAAGAGTTTTTAACCCCAGAGAAGATCCAATCGATCCTAAGTTCGCGCAACGGTAAAGGTTATGTTGTCGCGGCATTGCTCGGTGCAATCACGCCATTTTGCTCGTGTTCCACAATACCTTTCTTGAAAGGTCTACTCAGAGCCAGAGCAGGGTTTGGCCCAATGATGGTGTTCTTATTTGGTAGCCCACTACTTAACCCAGTCATCATCGGCTTATTCGTCGTGACCTTTGGTTGGAAAGTTGCGCTGTTCTACTTTGCTATTGCTATGCTGGTGTCAGTGGTTGCGGGCTATACGCTAGAAAAACTCGGTTTTGAACGCTATGTTAAACCAGAAGCTTACCAAGCAGCGCAAACTTCAAGCTGCGGCACAAGCTGTGGTGAGAGTAAACCTGAAGTAAAAGCGGTATCGTCATGTGCGACAACGAGTTGCGGTGAGACTGCACCGGTTGCAGCAAAAGAAGCGGCTTGTGGCAGCGAAACCAAAGTTGAAGTGTCATGCTGCTCTTCTGACGGCACAGCGACAGCGACTCTAGTTGAGAACAAAGAGCCAAACCGTTGGGTTAAAATTTGGCACTCAACATGGAAAGACTTTAAGCAAGTCTTTCCTTATCTAATGCTGGGTATTGCTATTGGTTCATTTATCTATGGCTTTATCCCTACTGAGCTGATCGCTGAGTACGCAGGAGCAGGAAAATGGTACGCCATTCCCGTTGCAGCCATTATCGGGATTCCTTTGTACATTCGCGCCGAAGCGGTCATTCCACTGAGCGCAGCATTAGTACAAAAAGGGATGGCATTGGGCTCTGTGATGGCACTGATTATCGGTAGTGCAGGAGCAAGTTTGACTGAGGTGATCTTGCTAAAATCAATCTTCAAAAATCAGATGATAGCAGCCTTCTTGATTGTCATTCTCAGCATGGCAATTGGCGCAGGTTTTCTATATAGCTTTATCTTTGGTTAACCACCACTGTCCTAAAAAGGCTCGAATTTTCGAGCCTTTTTTGTGCATGCGTTCGATATAAACCGTATTAAGTTATCACCTTTTGCACACCAATTTGACGAATCATAGTTTATGACCTGTTCTTAACTGGCACATATTCACAATGCGCATAATATCAATTATGGAAAGAGGTTAACTATGAAGATCTTAACGTCAGTGTCGCTACTCTCAATCGCCTTTTTGGCTGGCTGCCAATCAACATCTTCACCAGAAGAACAAGCAATAAAATCAAACCTGTGTAAGGCTGGCGATGGATCAGGAGCCACTTATACCCACGAAAAATTTGAACAAGCCGTAATGGACTGTGGCGGTTACGAAATCTTTACTGACGATATGGTCGTAGGGCAAGAGCTTGTGTTTTCGTTCAACAACGGTAAGAAGAAACGCAAAATGGTCTTAAATGATGATGGCACCGGCGCATACACCAAAATGGATAAAGGTAGCACCGAAAACATCACCTGGAAGTTCCAAGATAACGGCAATTTACATTTAGAATTTGAAGATGGCTATCAATGGGATTGGAGATTGATCGCCGAACAAGGCAATTTCTGGGCAGTGAAATCGTTCGGCTATGGAGCAGATGCCGCAGATCGTGACATCTTGTCTATGGTCGTTACCAATAAAACGGCGATGATGGCGCAGTAAATAGAACATCATCATATAAAAAGGATTGGCAATAAGTGCCAATCCTTTTTTAGTTTGGATGCTATTACTCGTAGTCTGACGCGTAGGTCTCTTCATAGGTGTGAGAGTAAAGCTCAAATAGGTTGCCAAACGGGTCTTCTAGGTAAACCATTTTCGCAGGCTTGCTGTCGTCTTCTGGATGATAGCGCATTACGTCCATACGCACTTTGCCACCAAACTGCTCGACTTTCTCCATTACGCCTTCAAAGTCATCCGTTTGTAGGCAGAAGTGGAAGATGCCTAAACGAGAGAAATCGACCTCATTGCGCTCTTGACGCTCTTTCATCTCAAACAGCTCCACACCGATACCGTCAGTTGTCACTAGGTGAGCAATATTGAAGCCTTTAAAGCCTTCACCAAATACGGCGATACACATACGACCGATAGCGGTTTCGCGCTCTTCAATAACTTTAGTGTTGTTCATAACAATCTTAAGACCTAACGCTTGAGTGTAAAACTCAACCGCTTTGTCCATATCGCCAACCATGATGCCTACGTGATTCATTTTCATAACTTTCTCCAAAATTGATTCGATGTACTGTTTCGATGGAGAGAGTGTATGTACTGGTGGTAATTAAATGAAATTATCAATAGTTATAAAAATAATAATTTAATTTTATTATGAACAAAAAAGACTGATATCAGGATTGGAAAACCGAAAGGAATGTCAGGCCCCTCTACTTCGGAGCCTGAACCAATATTTAATCTTTTGACCAACTGTACCATTCGGTCGAGAGCGCTCGGACAGACTGATTCACCAGTGTCATTGCACGGGATTCTACAACATAGTTTCGCAGCGGCCCTGCGCCTTTTCTTTTGTTGTAAATATCGTCATACATATCCTCATTGTGGTCCATCATTGAGAACATCGAATGACACCAAGCATAAATCACTACCTTACCTTGGCTCATTTTTCCTAGCGTGGCACTTTTGAGTTTTTCTGTCGTATTGAGTGTCGCTACATCCACCACCTCAACTTTGGTGCCAAATTCTTTGGCCGCTTTTAAGTCATCGAGATAGAACTGCTTTTCAATCACGTACTTTTTGTTGAACTGACCCGTACTCGAATCAACGGCTTGCCCTGCTTGAGTGCCATGTCGACCTGAGAAGACAACATAGCCGCCAGGATGATTGAGGTGTCTAGCCAAAGTAGGCCAAGAAGAGTTGGCTGTTTGAGTAACTGAAAGATAAAGCTTGCCGACTTTAACCCAAGGACAGGTTGTCCACGGATCATCAGGGCATGAGATAAGATGATCATTCATCAGTGACAGAGGAGTGCGTTGATCATTACGAGGCACAACTTCAAACATTATTGGCTCCTATCGGGTAATAAACGTTTGAATTTTATCATGGCACATTAATAGAGGTTACAAAAATGTTAATAGAACTTTAGTTTAGAATATGGGTTAGGAGCCAAATTAAAGACCCGAAAATATAGAAAAAGCCAATTCAGTCATTATACCGTGTACTTTGACTAAATTGACTTTTATGGACGCTTAACGTTCTCCTAGAACTTCAAACTCGTCGTAAGTTAAGCGAGCTTTGCCATCTTCTTGCATTGTCCATACCTCTTTATGAACGACACCGAATGCTTTGTTCATTGTCCACTTCGACGTCAGGATGTAATTGCTCTCGTCTACTTTTTCCCATCTTGTGTCTGTATAGTCAACATCGCTGAAACCTTGGTCCATGATGTTTTGCCAAAAGGCTTGGATCTGCTCTCGGCCTTCGAAACGACCAAAAGGTTTAGCATACATAACCGTGCCTTCTTGGTATTGCTCCGCACACCCTTTTGCATCTTGATTGTTGAAAGCGTGTTTCCACGCAGCAATACCTGCCTGACAGGCGTCTAATACGGCTTGGCTCATTTTTATTCTCCTCTCAATGAATGCGCTCAGTTTAATGCTATGATTAACACTCAAAAACAGACAAATAAGAAATCACTGTTCGAAAATAGAGAACAATAAGATGAACAAATACCGCCAAATGACCCTGTTTATGTACATTGTTGATTGTGGGTCAATTTCAAAGGCCTCCGAAAAGCTAGAACTTTCCAAATCAGTACTTAGTGGCGCACTCAAACAACTAGAAAGCGAACTGGACACTACTTTGCTCAAACGCACCACTCGCAAGCAAAGCCTCACTGTACAAGGAGAGATGTTCTACCAGCACTGTTTAGCGATGAACAAAATTGTTGACCAAGCATGGGACGAGATGCGAGAAACACATCAGGCTCCATCCGGCAATCTCACCATTACGGCTCCCCATGCATTAGTAGAAACTGTGATTACTCCTGCATTGGCACGCGCATTTGCGGCCTATCCTCAGGTTTGCCTCAATATCAGGGCAGACGATGATCAAATAGACTTGATGCACCATGATATTGATCTCGCTATTCGAGTTGGAGAAACTGGCGACAGCAGTTACAAACAAAGAAAAATAGGTTCATTTCGCGACGTTTTGTGCCAGCAAAACTCATGCAAAACAGCCTTGAAAGACGCCAACTACATCGCCAACCACTGGCAAGGTAAACAGATCACTCACACAATGCACTCCATTTCGACTGGAGAGGTCATTGAGCATCGTTTCCTCGCCAAACACAGAGTCAATACCATTAATCAAGTGGCTGCTATGATTGCTCATGGTATGGGGATAGGTATCGTGCCTGAGTTTGTTCTTTCACAATACCCACAGCTCTCCCCTTGTTTACCTGATTATGCACTTCCTAGTACAAATGTTTACGCCTTACACCCCTATTCAAGGACGCCACCGACCGCAGTTTCAATGGCAAGAGACGCCATACAAGAGCAGCTAATAAGTTTTTACTCAGGTAAAAACGGGTAGAAATTAACCTGCATCAATATTCTTATTTATTTCACTAATCGTTCAAATTTGATCGCCTACACTTGTTTAAAACGTCAGTGACTAGAGTAAGGAGAAAGCCGTGATTTCAGTACATAGAGAATACGAACTAATCGATGTAAACCACTCCCATGCCCATGTTGAGATTAATCCTATCGGGCTGATTGACGTAGAGATCATGGAAAACAAGCAACACCATCAAGCGGAGTTTAGTGAACTGTCATTTCAAAAAGTCGGTGGTCACACGCGATTATGCGGCAAACATAATAAAAAGCCATGGCAGTTAGAGTTAGACAATAAAGATGCAGAAGAGATAAATCGCTTAATCGACCAAGCGAGTGAGGAATTTGAAACCTTAATGCGCGATCTTTAAACCCAGTCGAATCAAAAAAGCCATATCAAGCCTAAGATTTGATATGGCTTATTTTCTAATAGGATACCGATTAAGGCGTTGCTTTCTTCACGACAAACTCATGCCCATCCAAAATTCCTTTACCATTCTTGAGCTCGTTTAAGCGTGCCGTCACAACACCATCTTTGCTGGTGAAATCCACACTGTAGCTATCGACATACTCTTGAACGTACTTGCTTGAGAGGGATTTCAGCTTATCAATGTACACCACTGCCTTATCAAACTCCCCTTGAGAGACGACCTCAAGCTTTGGTGTCAACAACTGGGCAAATTTATAAGGGTGGGCGACAAATCCGCTGCCCATGACCAGAGCTGCAATAATAGGCGTGGTGATCACTGCACTTTGGAACCACTCAGAAAACATCTTATGGTTTTGAACTAAGCTACCGTTGGCATTACGATTAGACCACTCTTTCTTAGCGCGCTTAAGCACCTTACCTACTAAGCATCGTTGGATCATGTAATCCACCAGCTTGACGATACGCTCAAACAATCCAGTTAACACGCTCACTAATGTGCCCACGCCAGCAAACGCATCGCCCGCAGCCTCTAACCCTATCTTAGTGATACCAACCGCTGCGTTTTTAATTCCGCCTAACGCACCTGTGGCAGAGTGACGAGCCAATGCATTGGCAATGATACTTGGGTGACCGCCCAACAGTTCGACACCTCGGCCGGCATAAATTTGCGTGATGAGATCTTTAGATTTACATACCGCTTGTTTTACGCCTGAGTAGATATCGGAAGCGCTCTGAACATAGCCCCAGCCTGGAATAAAGCTTGAGAAGTTACCGGCAAACTCACCAGTCATCCACGTCGCGAACTCGGCAAACCACTCGACACCGTAGAGCAAATCACCATAAATGTTGCGCGCTTTGTTCATCAGCATACGGAAAAAGTCAGAAATCACCTGTTTAACTTTAGTGACCACGGCACTCGCGGTATCGCCGACAACTTTCGCTGCACCGACAATCTTTTTACCGGCTTTAGTTTGTTGCAGCTTATTGATCGCATTGGTTTTATCTAGAAGGCCAGAGGCTGCTGATTTGAGATCACTAAGAGGCTCAGAGCCAATCACAAAGTTATCGAAGAAGTGAGCGTTAGAGAAGGCGGAAACCTTAGAGATCTCAGTACTCGCTAACATATACATGGCACCCATACGCGCATCCGCCATTTGGGCGACTTGAACATCCAACGCAGTATTTTTGGTTTTACCAAACATTTTGTCTTTAATCAGACGTTTAAGAATTTTTACCTGCATGCAAGCCTCGCAACAAAATCAAACGCAATCAAATATTAATTGATCGCTTATATTAGTGTTATTTATATATTTGCAAGGATAATACATTTTTCTATCAATAATGTGGTCTGTTTAGACAAATGATGAGGAATGGGTTCCATTCAATTGCGTTAGACACACTGAGCAAAACGAAAACCCCTGACACTGAGCTCATTATTGGTAAGGAAAAGATTAAACAATCTCATTATTGATGAATATTAAATCACAAACGATTTAAAAGTTAAACCAGACAAGGTAGAATTGAATCTAAAGAGAACGTAAACCACCTTATTTGAACCGAGTGCGACCAAAAGTCTCAATAAAGGTGATCAGATAGGAGAGGATCCAATAGTGAACAAACAACACACAATTATCCGGCTTCCATTTCCGTTGCTCGTGATGAGCTTATCGACTTGCGTATATCACGCCTTACAATGCCTCTCATAAGTGCTAGACAGCTGAGCAACAAAAAGGGTGCTTGATGCACCCTTAATCGAAACCGCTGTGTTACGCTTCGTAAAAATTAGGCTTGTAACGAAGAATGATTTTTTCCATCGCAGAGAAAACATGCTTACGTTCTTCGTCACTTAAATCTTGCGTCGCAAATTCCATTTCGTCACGAATCATCTGCGCGAGCTGGTCATGTACCTTCTTACCTTTAAGCGTCAAGAATAGTCGCTTGGCATTTTTATGGCTTGGATCTTTTGCACTTGCAATCAGTTCATTCTTTTCCGCATGGCGAATAAGACTAGTCATAGTGCCTTTGCTGCGATGCAAACGCTCAGCAATAACGCTTGGGCGAAGTCCATCTTCGTAATCCAGTTCCATCAATACTAGCATTTGTTCAAAATTCACATCATCGCGAAGCTTCGAAATTTTGTTTTGAATGGAATTCTGAACCATACGGGTAGCAATGAAGCTCATACCAATTGTGGTTTCAAATAGTTTCTTTGATTCTTCAGACATTGTGATCATTCCAATTTATGTTATCTGCCCTATTATCCATTTATTAGTTCGATACGAAAGCATTTCCAACACACTTTATCATTTAATTTGTGAATTTGTGCGACCAGATATGCATATGTGTTAATGATTGATTAGCTCGACACTTATATAACTGATGCTTATCCATTCGTGACGACGAATTTTCATTGTTCGCACCGATTTGAGGGCTAAGGTTCCACCATGTGAGTAGATAGCGAGGCAAACTACCTTAAACACACCCTATTTAATTTGACACCAAATCAAAATAGCTGCAGAATGCACCCGATAAAAAACAGTGTACATTATGAGGAAGCATGACTTTTGAACTCAAAGTGACTCTAAAAGACATCATTGTCACAGTGATCTGCATTGTCTGGTCTACGTTATGGATCTCTTCCGAAATCGATAATCATCAAGAAATGCAGCAAAAGCAGTTTAATGAACTAAAAGATGAGCTACAGAGCATCATACAGCTTGAAGCAAAAAAGATATCTGCATATCAGTAAACGATAGCTTTCCTATCGCCTAATACAGCAACACCCAGTAATCTGTTCATTGACTGGGTGCCTAAATCAACGTTTGACTTGCTTGCCCTTCACGAGTAGATGACTCTCTATCATCGGCCAAACTTTGTTAGCCAGTTTGTCTAGGCTCGGAATTAACATATACACCATCCCGACAAACAGAATTGAGCCAACAAGATCAATCGGCCGATGCATTCCTAGCCACAAGCGACTAAAAGCGACTCCAATCGCCCACACACCAACAATGGCAACTAAGCCGTAATGTTTGTTTTGCCAAAATAGACTACCGAAAAATGCCAAACAAATCGCGGCGAAAATAGTATGACCTGATGGGAAAGAGTAGTCTTTTTCCCCTTGCCAATGGCGAGTACGCCAAGTCGTCACCTGTTGTGAGATTTGATTGATCACCTCTGCTTTTTGCGCTGCATCTAACTTGTAAAAGTGCGCAGGTTGAGGAATCAACAACTGATGTGAAAGCAGCTCAGTGTACGGGCGCGGACTTTCTGTCATGTGCTTCAGTCCCGTTTTAGCCGTAAAGCCAATCACTAAAATAATACCAAGCTGAACCAATTTACTCAGCAATTGCGAGTTTGTACCTACTATCTTCCAAGAGACTAAGACTAAAAGGGAGAGAGTGATCAGGAAGCCTTTCGAGCCCGCAGAGTCTGTCAATAAGGTGTAACCCATCCCAGCCAGATCAGACACTTCACTCAACAGATCAATGTGGCTGACAAATAGCGACATTGGTGCAACAACGAGCAAGAAGGCAACAAGCAACAACAAGCCTTCACGTTTGTTTTGAATGAAGTTTTTCACAATGGGAGTTCACAACGGCTAAAAACGAAGCTGAATTTTAGTCGAGAAAGTGTGGAAAATTTATCAATACAATGTCAATTTAATGAAATTTCGTGTTGATTACCGACGTTACCCCCTATTTGTCTCCTTTACTCGCAACATGCGTTTGTCAGCAATGTTCAATAAAGACTCTAAGGTAGTGTCGTTGAGCACTTTAGACGACGCAATGCCAACACTAAAACCTAACTGATACATATGACCGGGATCTTTATTAAACGCCTCGATTGCCTGTGTAAAGCGATCAATGGCGATGTGCGCAACCATTTCGGTCGTCCCCGACATCAAGACAACAAACTCGTCGCCACCCATACGTGCATAGACATCCGACTCTCTAAAGGAAGCTTGTAATAGTCGGGTAAACTGCTTGAGTGCATCGTCCCCTACTTGATGGCCGAATTGGTCATTAAGCTGCTTGAAATTGTCGAGGTCGAAATAGGCCAAAGAAACCGGAAAACCACCAAAACGGCAGTAGTCGAGTAACTTTTCTCCGAGTGAAGAGAAGCCGCGTCGATTGGATATCTGGGTCAACGGGTCTGTTGTTGCGGTGACTCTAGTCGCTAACTCTTGTTCAACAATTTTAGCTAAATCGACAAGGTCATTGACTTGCTCTTGATTAAACTGGCGAGGCTTAGTGTCAATCACACATAAGGTGCCAAGCATAGAGTTATCATGGTGGACGAGCGGAACGCCAGCGTAGAATCGCACCCCCGGGTCACCAACAACAAGAGGGTTATCTGCAAATCGCTCATCTTGAGTCGCATCCGAGATAATAAAAGGTTCGGTACCAAGAATAGCATGACCGCAAAAAGAGACGTCGCGCGGGGTTTCTTGCGCATCAATCCCATAGCAAGACTTAAACCACTGACGATCGCTATCGACAAGGCTCACGACTGCGATAGGTACATCGAACAATCTTTTAGCCAATCGAGTCACACGATCAAAACGTTCTTCAGAATCAGTGTCTAGTATTTCAAGCTGCTCAAGATCTTTGAGACGCTGAGCTTCATTATCAGGCTTGCTAGGTACTTGCATTGGGTCATCAAAATTTCGTAAAACATACTAAAAATCTTAGCAGTCGAGAATTAAGATGCCTGATAGTTGACCAACAAATTTCCATTTATGCTGCTTAGGCAACAAATTTGTCAGCAAAAACAATAAGGGCTTGAATACCTTATGCACTCAAGCCCTTACACTTTATCTGGACACTTTAGATTTTGACATCTATTCCCTGTTGCCAGAATGCGACTTCCATACGCGTTGCCGTTTTAAACACCTGAATCAGGTTTTGACCGCGCTGGCTATTGATATCAATTTCTGCGAGCAATTGGTTGAAATGCTCTGCACCTTGTTCAACGCCTGACTGAAACTCTTCACCACCATACAACTCTATCCAGCTGTGGTATGGGTTGCCTTCTCGTTTAGTCGTATTACTTTCACTCAATGCCTTACCGATCAACGCGTAGCCAATCGAACAAGGAGCAAGTGCAGCATAGAGCTCTACCAGATCGCCCGTCATTCCAGCATCAAGCACGTAGCGAGTGTATGCGACTGTGCCAAAATCTTCCGGCTCATTCTCTAAGTCAGATTCAGTGAGCCCCCACTGACCACAATACGTCACATGGTGACCAATTTCTGAATCGAGCAAAGCATGCACACTTGGTAACGCTCGGCGCATATCTTCCAAGGTACGCGCTTTATAAACGGCCAAGGCATAGGCACGCGCATATTGCTTTAAGAACAAGAAATCCTGCTTTAGATAATGCAAGAAACAAGGCTGAGGCAAAGTGCCTAGTGCAAGCTGCTGAACAAATGCGTGCTCTGTGTACTCTTGCCAATCAGACTCACAAGCTGCAATCAGGTCTTGATACTTCATTAGTTAAACTCCGGTACGTAATCCGCCGCTTTTGGCAAATTCTCAATCAGTTTTTGTGAATACATAAACTGTGCGTAATCGTCATAACGCTTTAGATCCACCGCTGACGGGCGCAAAGCGAAACGGGTCAAAGTGTCATTCCATGCACGTTGATTAAGTTCGTTGTTCAGCGTATCCGGCGCGTACGCGACAAACTCTTTCCAAGAGGCTTGCGGGTGGTTAACGATATAGGTGGTAGCTTGCTCTAACGCTTTGTTAAATGCCTTGATCGCTTCAGCATCATGGGTTTTCGCATTAGCGACAAATACTAACTCATCATAAGCAGGCACGCCGTGCTCCTCTGGGTAGAAGGCTTTCGCTTTGTAACCCTCTAGCTCAAGCTGGTTGGTTTCAAAGTTACGCAAACCGCCCCAAATCGCATCAACCTTGCCCGATGCCAATGATGAAGAGAGCGCCCAACCAACATTGATGATGTTCACATCTGAAAACTTCACACCCTCTTGGCCTAGCATAGTACCGATGGTTGCCTCTTCGTTGCCCGCAATCGCGATACCAATGTTTTTGCCTTTCAGATCAGCCAGATTGTCGTTTTTGCCGTTATCTAGCACCATCAAGGTATTAAGCGGTGTTGCAATCAGTGTCGCAGAACGAATCAGTGGTAAACCAGCCGCGACATCAATGGTTAAGCTTGGTTGATATGAAATCGCTAAATCGACCTTACCCGCAGCAACAAGCTTTGGCGGCGTACTTGGATCGGCAGGTTCTTGGATCTCCACTTCAATACCTTGCTGTTTAAAGTAACCACGCTCTTTAGCAATGACGATTGGCCCATGGTTAGGGTTAACAAACCAATCGAGCATTAGAGTGAGCTTCTTCTCTTCTGCAATGGCATTCGCTGACAATAATGAGGTGAGTAGTGCCACTGCACTGATTTTTTTAGTTATTTTCACGGGGTATCCTTTCTTTATTGATTTTCCCAAGGAATAAATTTTTTAAGTAGTTTGTCTGTGATGAAATAGAGAGAAACAGAAAGCAAAGCGAGGATGAATAATGCGGCGAACATTTCATCGATGATCATGCGTGCATTCGCTTGAAGCATTAGATAACCAAGACCCGCACTTGAACCGACCCACTCACCGACCACAGCACCTATCGGCGCAATCACCACGGCGACTCGTATACCTGAAGCCAAGGTCGGCAACGCAGCAGGCAGTTGTATGTGTCTTAAGAGCTGCCATTTACTTGCTCCCATCGTCTTAGCCAGATCGAGGTACCCTGTCGGGGTATTACGCAAACCGTCATAGCAACAAGTGGTTACCGGAAAGAAGATAATAATGGCTGCCATTACCACCTTGGACGCGATGCCGTACCCAAGCCAAAGCATCAGTACAGGCGCGATGGCAAATACAGGGATTGCTTGGCTTGCAATAAGAATCGGTAACAGCCAACGTTTTAATGGTTTAAATAGCAGCATTTGCAGTGCAAAGATAAGCCCCATAGAGAGGCCAAGCAGCAAACCCAGTATGATTTCTTGCCCAGTAACGAGCGTATGTTTCATCAGCACATCAAAGCGTGAAACCAAGCGCTCGAAGACATCTAGCGGAGCAGGCAAAATGAAGCTTGGCATATCAAACAAAACCACAACGCTTTGCCATAAGCCCAAAATCACCAACAGGCTGATCGCCATACGCACCATAGGATTCGTCACCTGAGCTTCGATTCTCTTGTTCGGTAGCGTAAGTTCTAGGTTGGTCACCTTACTCATAGTCTTGCTCCAACTGTTCAAGAATGCTTCGTTGTAACGCCGCGCACTCTGCATCTATTTCCCGTGGAGGTGCTGAGACTGGAACGCTTAGAGGAAAAGCATAGGCGGGAGTACCTTGAAGAAGATAGAGTGAATCCGATAAACGCACCGCTTCTTGGGGATCGTGGGTAATCAACACAACGGTTTTGCCCTTAAGTAACTTGGCAGACAAGGTTTGCAACTTGTGCCGCGTGACGGCATCTAGCGCTGAAAAAGGCTCATCCATCAGCACAACGGGCTTTTCTTGCATGAGTGTGCGCGCAAGAGCTACACGCTGGCGCATTCCCCCAGACAACTGGGCAGGCATTGTATTGATATGGGCGGCTAACCCTACTTGCTCAAGCAGTTCGATTGCCTTGTCATACTTGACATTCTGCGCACCAAATTGACGGCTTAGCATGACGTTATCAATAACATTTAGCCACGGTAGTAACAGATCTTGCTGCGCCATGTAGGCAATGTTTTCTTGTAGGCCTTGCCCTTGAGTTAATTCGAGCGTCCCCTTCCACTCCACTTTGTTATCTAGCAAACCGGCTAAATAACGTAGCAAAGTGGTTTTACCGCAACCACTTCGACCCAGCAGACTGGTCCACTTCCCAGCTGGAATGTGCATATCCAAGCCAGTTAAAGTCGGGGTTTGGCTATCAAGATAACGAAGCTGCGAAGCCTTAAGCTCAATACCAATCGCTTCAGCGCACATTGGTGTGCCCACAGAAAAAGTGGTGCACTGGGCCATGGCCTTGACCCACATCTAGCTGATCAGCGTGAGCAATGGCTTGCGAGATATATTGCTTACCAAGGTACACGGCTTTGTGAAGACGGTTGCCTTGAGCAAGATAAGAAGCAATCGCAGACGAAAGAGTACAACCTGTGCCATGAGTATTTTTAGTCGCGACACGTTTAGCGCTCAATAACTCACTGCTCTCTTGCTCGATAAGTAGATCATTACTGTTTTGGTCTTTCTCTAGGTGTCCGCCTTTTAGCAGCACCGCTTTCGCCCCAAGTGCGCGTAATGACTCGATCATCGCCCCCATTTGTTCTTCATCTTGAGGGACTTCTCCCCCTATCAGAGCAGCCCCTTCAGGTAGATTCGGCGTAATTAAATCAGCGAGAGGTAGCAGTTCTTGTTTGAGCGTAGAGATTGCCGATTGCTCTAATAACAGGTCACCGCTTGTGGCGACCATGACAGGGTCAACCACAAGATGCTTAGGTTGATATTGACGTATCTTTGCCGCGACAACCTTGATGATTTCCGCATCCGCCAACATACCGACTTTAACAGCAACCACATTCAGGTCAGTGAATACCGCATCCAACTGGCTTTCAATATGTTCAAGAGGAATCGGGTGAATGGCACTGACACCCTGTGTATTCTGCGAAGTGATAGCAGTGATGACGGAGCATGCGTAACTGCCTGTCGCTGAGATGGCTTTAATATCGGCTTGGATGCCTGCACCACCGCCGCTGTCAGATCCAGCAATGGTTAATACAATAGGGGTTGTGTCTTGTGAATGTGGCATAGATGCTCCTACTACAAGACGTATAGGAACTCTCGACCACGAAAAGAACGCTCATAAACAGAGTGACTCTCGAATGCGAGTACACTAAACCCGAGATATGGAATTAATGCGCATAGTTCCCTACGTCAGTGCTAACTGAATCAGGTTCTACGGGTCTCGCTTCGCGATCTCAGCCCTTTCCCTATTGGGTAGGCTCCCCGACTATTTCCAATGATGATAACAATAAAAGTAAATTTAGTGCATCACTTATTTACTGCGCTGCTGCAAAAACCAAACAAAAACCCAGTCCGAATATATGGCACTCATTGCTTATTTTTTGTAACAGGATAAATTTCTGAACTATAGTAACTTAGCTCACATGGAATTAAGGAGAGAGCTATGAGCCAGGAGGCACTACTATCTCGTTTAAACGAGTTACCTAGAATTCAAAAGGTTTTGCAAGAACTGCTTGATATGGTAAATCAAGATGAAGTGGATTTTGGTCAGTTGTCAAAAAAAATCGCAACAGATCAAGTTCTTAGCGCACGTCTGCTACGCATGGCGAACTCAGCCCATTTTGGAGGTAGCAAAACTATATCGTCGGTCAATGAAGCTTTGCTTAGGGTGGGAACGGGACCTGTTCGAACCTTAGTTGTCGCTTCTGTCCTCTCTAGCGCTTTCCCTAGGATCAAAACACTAGACATGGATAACTATTGGGAAGAGACCTTCGAAGTCTCCATCATTGCCAGTAAAATTGCTGAAGAAACTGGCATGGACAGCAATGAGGTGTTCACTACAGGCATACTGCATAACATCGGAGAGTTGATGATCCACACCTTAGTTCCAAACGAAGCTCTAACCATTGCTGCCCGTGCAGAAGCCGGGGAAAACCCCATAGCTGTACAAGAAGAGATTCTTGATATAACCGCACCTACTTTGGGAGCCAAACTCGCCAAAACGTGGAAGTTCCCAGATGATATGGTTGATGCTATCGCCAACTACGCAGAACCACGCGACGCAGAGCTTTCACCCAAAATGGCAACAACGTTACATTTTGCTCGCTCTATACATCGCGACTGGGATGATTTGAACAGTGATGAGGCCAAGGCACGCTATCTGGCAGAACACCCTGACTCTCGTTTACTCCACATTTCCGCTGCCTTTGCACCAAATGTTGATAAATTTAGGGGCAATGGTCGAGACTTAGCAGCGCAACTTAACGCCGCATAATTCTATAGGTGAGCACTCAGCTCACCTTTTTCTATCCAAACTATCAGTTATCGCATAGACTCAGATGAATAATTTTTTGTTATGAGAAAATGTGATGATCAATCCTGTCTGGCTCAAGACCTTTGTTACTCTGATCGATACAGGTCATTTTACCAAGACCGCTGAGAAGCTGTTTATGACTCAGCCAGGTGTTACTCAGCACATTAAAAAACTTGAGCAGGCTTGCGGTTACCCCTTAATCGAAAGGCATAACAAGAGTTTTGACATCACCGAAGCGGGCCGCAATGTCTATCAACATGCGATTCAGCTTGAGCGTCAAGAATCGGAGCTGCTGAACTCTCTCAATAGGGAAGACCCCTTTTCAGGCAGTGTTTCGCTTTCTTGTTCAGGTTCATTAGCGCTGCTGCTCTACCCGCATTTGCTTAATTTACAATGTAAATACTCTCAGCTTATACCAAGGCTAGAAGCAGCTCCTCATCACAAAATTGTTGCGGATGTCTTATTAGGTGCGACAGATATTGGGATTGTGACGCAGATTCCATCTGATTCTCGCTTTGACTCAGAAGTGTTAGGTAATGAGCCGCTGTGCTTACTATTGCCGAAAGCGCGGGCAACCAAAGATTTAAACCAAGAGAGTTTGAAAGAAATCGGGCTAATCCAACACCCTGATGCGATTCATTATCTTTCGATTTACTTTGCTCAATGCGGGGAATCTGAACTGGAAAAAATGAATATCGATGATATTCCGGTCACAGGCTACATCAATCAATTGAGCCAAATCCTGCTGCCTGTGGCCAATGGCTTAGGCTTTACCGTCTTGCCGAAAAGTGCACTCGATTCGTTTGCCGAGAGTGAGCGAATTTCTATCTTCGAGCCAAGTAATGAAGTGGTCGAAACCTTATACTTTTTGACTAAAAAACATCGCCAGCTCCCGAAGCGCTTTGAAACTATTAAAAACGAAGTGGCGCAACATTTTCAGCAGTAAAAAAACGCTCGTTAGCCAAAACTAATCGTAGTTTCTAACTCTTCAATCAAAGCGCCACCATGAGCGCCAACAAGCACAATCGTCACAGCAAAGCGATTACCGTCTGTTGAACGTAAGAAGAAGGTTTCTATCTTTCTTTCTCCCATCACCAAGTACTGAGTTTTAATGCTATAGACAGAGTAATCCCAGTGACCCGATTCATCGATAACCAAGGAGCCTAATGTGCCTGCCTTAGCGGTGACACTCTTAGGGTTAAAACGAACGCGACGACGGTTTTCTCCACTAATAGAGAACATACCGGAATCAAACAGCAATGGGGAAAAGTCACGTTGCACCATTGATAGTAGGCTCGCATCGCCCGACGGTGCACCAAAAGAGTTCGCGGTATGGGTGTTATTGGTCATTTGATCTAGGTAAGCCATAACGTTCTCCTTAAGATATCTAGACTCAACCACTGTGAGCGCTCATATCTTCTACTAACGCAATGTGCATGCCAAAAAAACAATACTCAACCAAGTGAATATTACCTCATATTTTCAAATAGATAATATTTCCGCAAGAAAATCGTTATCTGCATTCTCAAAATGGGAAGCAAAACAAGAGGTCTAGAACCAAAATGAAAATGTCATTCTCACATTGAATTTTACGATCAAAAACGAAGAGGGAGAGCTAATAGCTCCCCCCTTAACTATCTTTATTGATAGCAAAGTTCGACCGTCATTCTAAGTCTCAACTTGCAGGACTTTAAGTTGCTCGACTAATGCAGTCACTATCGCATCATCGCTAGAACCACTACCCAAGCCTAGTTCGCTGTAGCCCATATCATTGATCTTGATATTGGTTTGCCCGCCGTTTTCATCGGTCACTTCTAGTAATGTATACGCATCGTTGTTAGGGTCGTTGATGTCATCGGCCACATTGGCATCGATATGAGCGAACAAGTCATTCATATTAGGTGCATCAGGCAATAAGTCTGATAGGTCAATAATGTCATCGCTGACTGAGAAGTCCGCCAAGGTGTCTTGGGTTGGATTTAGTGCACTCCCTGCATTGCCACTCAGCATCACAAAGGTATCTTCGCCTAGTCCGCCTAACAAGATGTCATCACTTGCGCTGCCGGTTAAAGTATCATCCCCTTCATGCCCGTAGGTTTGAGAGAGGGTGATCGCTTGCTCGCTGACTAAAGTGCTCAGCAGCTCCGCTTGAGTCATACCGGTAGTATCTTCACTGGTCAGTTCGCTAATTAATACATCTTGTAAAGTAATGGTTTGAACCAAATTTTGATTGCTATCGAACAAGCTAATTTGTGTATCAGTTCCAACCTCATCGATGCTCACTTGCTGCGCTACTGAGACTGATTGCCAAACATCGTTAGCATTGACGAAGCCAGATAGGTCAACGATGTCTTCACCAGCATCAAAGTCTTTCACGTAATCGGTACCTGGCTGGGCTGATGTACCAACCGTAGAGTCACTCCAAGCGAAGCGGTCTGCTTGCCCTACATCAGAACCGTCATTAGGACCGCCCCATAACCATTCATCTGCGCTGCTCGCTTGCAGCAAGTCATAGCCGACACCACCTTGTTGAGCCACATTACCAATAACCGTAATAGTAATGACTTGCTGTGTGGTTTTAACACCATCCGACACTTGTACAGTGAACTCGTCAGTATCTGTGGCACTAGCGACTAAGTCATTGGTTGAGCCTGGATTAAGTTGATAGTTCCATGCACCAGTTGACGGGTTAAAGCTCAACGTACCGTACTGACCGACTGAGTTGCTCACCAATTGCCAAGTAAGATCACCAACATCAGTTTCGGTGTCTGTCGCTGCAAGCTGCCCAGAGGTTTGATTGAGGTAATCTTCTTGAACCTGACCTGTCGCCGAACCAGTAATTACTGGCGCATCATCGGTACCTTGAATGTTGACGGTTAACACTTGAGTAATCGCGCTACCATTTTGATCATCAATGGTTACCGTGAAGGTATCGCTCACCAACTCATCTTTAAGCAGCAGTCCTGCAGCAGCATTTAGTGCGTAGTTCCATACACCAGTTGTGCGGTCAATCGTCATTTCACCAAAGCTACTGGTCAGCATTTGCACATCTCCGGTCAAGGCGAAGGTGTGCGTATCACTGGTGTCTTCATCGTCTATAACAATGCTGCCACTTGCCGATGTAATCGCACTGTCAGCATTGATAGTTTCCGTTAATGTGCTGTCTGCAACAACCACACTTGGCACACCATTCGTACCTGTCACTTCAAACTCTACGACTTGAGTATCCGTTTCATTAAGTTCATCCATAACTTGGATGGTGTAGCTGAGAGTTAGGAGCTCTCCTGCCGCTAAAGATTGGATATCAGCATGGGAATTATTAAGTTCAAACTCCCACGCTCCAGTGGTTTGATTGACCGTCAATGTGCCTCTTGCATCCGAGCTAACCACTGACCAAGAGTGAGGGTCTGAGGTATCTGGGTCTCCACTGTCGAACGTACCAGAAAGGGTTAACAGCGAGTCTTCTGTCACTTCCTGAGTCGCTATGGCAACAATATTAGGCGCATCATTGGTACCGTTAATGGTGATAGTGATGTCTACGATATTAGATTCGCCATTTTCACTATCAACCGCTTTGACTTGAATAGTATCTGTAGTGCTTTCACCCACTGCCAGCGCATTAACCGCAGGAGCAGTATCATCGACCACATAGGTCCACTCACCTAAAGCGTTCACTTGTAGCGTGCCTAAGCTGCCATTCGAGACGATAGAGAAGGTTGCACTATCTCCCACATCAGCGTCGCTGACCACCAGCTTACCTGACGCGTTACTGCCTGACGCTTCTTGCACAATACCTTGCGTATCCCCCGACAAAATTGGAGCATCGTTTGAACCAGTGACAGAAACCGTGACCACTTGGCTGACCTCTGTACCGAGGTCATCCGTAGCGAATACAGTAAAGCTCTCGGTGACCACTTCATCTTTTGCTAATGCTTGCAGATGTGGCTCATCATTATAAATGGTGTAGCTCCACTCACCGGTCGCATCGATAATAAACAGACCATAAGTACCATTGAGCGACTTGGCTCCAAAAGTCACTGTGTCGCCGCTATCAACATCTTCACCGATAAGCTGCTTGGTTTGAGTTAAGACGCCATCTTCACTCAATGACGCATTAGCATCTCCACTAATAGTTGGGGTTTCGTTGACGCCATTGATAGTAACCACAACGTCTTTTTCAGACTCTAAACCAAGATTATCAACCACTTTCACCGTGAAGGTTTCGGTTAATGGCGCTGAGTCTCGGCCATTGAGTTCGATAAGTACATCTAAACTCTCATCCAAGTCATAGGTCCATTGCCCATTTGCAGCCAAACTAAACACACCGAAGTTTCCAGACTGATTTACTGCTGTCCACGTGTGACTGTCATTAGTATCGACATCGCCCGGCTGCAAGTTACCCGAAAGAGTTGAGGTATTATTGGCATTGGTTGACTCGGCCAAATCGCCAGTAATGTTTGGTGCATCATTGCTCCCCTGAACATCCACAGTAAATTCCATAAACTGCGGTTTGCCACTACCATCAACAACGGTTTTACCATGCTCATCGACGACATAAAGCGTAAAGGTATCTTGCACCGTTTCACCGGTTTGTAGTGACTGAACCGCATTACTGTTGTTGTTTAAGGTGTAAACCCAGTTACCGCTCGCGTCCACGATGATACTACCGTATTGGCCCAAGCCATCGACTAAGGTCCAGGTTGGATTGTCACCAAGATCTGTTGGTGCGGCTAGCGATCCCGAAGCGGTGTAAATGCCGTCATCACTGCCATCTTGGTCATCGATATCCTCTGTCATGGTGAGCGTTTCAATCACAGGGTCCACAACCAGTACGTCTTCACCTACACCTGTTACTTGTAAGGTAATAGTTCGGGTATCAGTCGCAAGCTCGCCATCGGTAACCGTCACGATAAAGGTTTCAGTGGCCGTTTCTCCATGAGAAAGATCGTTAACCGCAGCGTTATCGGCCAAAACGTACACCCACTCACCGCTGTCTGCATCGAGTGTTAAGTTGCCGTAAGTGCCTGCTGCTGGGGTAGCTGGGTCCAGCGCCCAAGTATGCGTGTCGCCATTGTCTGGATCATCGACACCAAGTACACCGGATGCTTGCGGAGAAACCTCATCGGTCACTTCACCGACTTGAACAGTGACGCCCGGCGCAGGTTCAGTGGCAGAAGAGTCGGTAAAGGTGATCACTGGTTCATCGTTTGTACCTGTGATCAAGACATTCATGCTGTAATGATCGCCACTGGTGGTTTGAATGCTCCACGTTTCGGTAATGATTTGCCCTTCAGCGAGCCCCTGCACCAAATTGCTGTTGTTAAATAGCTGATAATCCCAGCTGGATGGCGACGTGAAATCAAGTTCACCAAATATTCCACCTGACAATGGGGAAACCTGGCTAATGACGTACGCAGGGTCAATAGCTCCAGAGCTTGTCGGTTGTAAGTCTTCAAAGACTGTAGTGTTAATCGTACCTAAATTTGTACCCGGCCCCGTTCCGCCACCAAAGCCACTCTCATTTTGTCCATGTACATCAATGGTGATCTGGTGCCACTCTGAGACACCACCATCATTGTCGGTTGCAGAGACATAAAAGGTTTCTTGGGCGATATCACCCAAGTTGAGCGCTTGAGTATCTGGGTCGCTGTTGTTTAACTGGTAAACCCATTGGCCATTGTTACCTAGAGTTAACGTACCGTAGATGCCTTGACCGTAATCGGCGTCACCAGGATCAGTACCATTCTCAATCGCCCAACTGACCACAGAGCTGTCTTTGTCGACATCCGAAGAGGTTAACTGCCCACTGGTAGAGCTGAAATCGATCGCACCAAAGTTAGCACCATCTTCAATCACACTACCTGAGCTATCCCCAGTGATGACAGGCACATCATTAGTCCCTTCAATGTTGATGGTGACGTATTGGGTGATTACGCCGCCAAAATCATCTTGAGCAATCACAGTGAAGACTTCTGACACTACTTCTTCCCGCTTCATCGCATCCAATGAATCTCGGTAAGCCGTAAAGCTCCACTCGCCCGCTTGGTTAATATCAAACTGACCAAAATTACCTTGGTAACTATTGGCAATAAAGCTTGATGTGTCGGCATCGTCTATGTCTGACAAGATCATCACACCCGTAATATCGGGAGAGGCTTGGTCTTCGACAAAGGTACCGGCAATATCACCTGATACGGTTGGCAGATCGTTGGTACCACGAATGGTGATCACCACATCACGACTGTCGGTTTCACCATAGCTATCGACCACTTCAACGGTGAAGTTTTCTTGCAAGGTTTGGTTTGGATTAAGCGCTTGGATCTCTTCAAGCACATTGTTAAGTGAATAGACCCATGAGCCGCTAGAGGTCATGGTAAAGCTGCCGTAGTTACCGACTAGATTGCTTGGTGACCATAAGTGAGTATCGTGATCGTCTGGATCACCATCTTGCAATTGGCCACTAAAGCTTGATGTATCTTCTCGGATCGTTTTGGCAACATCCCCCTGAATACTTGGCCCATCATTGTTTCCTTCAATATCGATAACGAAATTTTTGATCGACACTTCACCAAACCGGTCGACGACTTTTATCTGCACCGTATCTTGCAGAAGGTCGCCCTCATCAAGTCGATTCACTGGATTTTTGCTGTTATTTAGGGTGTAAATCCAATCGCCATTCCCATCGACCACAAAGTTGCCATAGGTCCCATTTGAGATGACAGTCCAGTCTGCTGAGTCACCAACATCAGGATCGCCCGAACCAAAGGTGCCGCTAATGGTACTTGGCATATCATCTTCAACAATCGTAGGCGTATCACCAAGGACGATATCAGGTGTGGTGTTAACACCAGCCAACGAAATATCCACCGTGATAGTTTCTGTGGCGCCATTGATATCCGTGACTTCAACTTCGAATGTATCGACTTCTGTTGTGCCCGGTGGGATAGATTTGGTACTCCAACGGGTACTGTCGAGTTGATACAGCCATTGGCCGTTATCATCGACGGTTAATATGCCATATAGGCCACTCGCCTCACCGTTAATATCTTCCCCAACCACTTTCCAGCTATGCGCATCGTTGGTATCAATATCAATGGCTAACAATTTGCCTGTTGCGCTACTTTTCGCTGGCGTATCTTCAATCACACTACCAGTCGTGCCACCAGTGATGCTTGGTGTGTCATTACTGCCTTCAATCGTGATGGTGATGGTTTCAGTGTCGGATGCATTGTTCCAAGATTTGTTGTCATTGGTGTCATCAGTAACTGTAACCAAGAAGGTTTCAGTCAATGTTTCACCTGGCAGCAAGGCTTGAACCTCCGAGTGACCATTGGTTAAGGTGTAAGTCCATTCGCCATTGGCATCAATTTGTAGCGAACCATATTGGCCTTGATTGGTTTGCAGTGACCAAACATGGTCATCCAATCCATCAACATCATTGTGATTCAGTTGACCTGAAGTGGTCACTGGCAGTGCATCATCTTCGGTCACCGTACCCACTAGCACACCATCAATTTCTGGTGCATCGTTGCGACCTTTAACCGTGACAACCACTTGTTGGGTGTCCACTTGGTTATGCTTATCAACCACTTGAACCATAAAGTACTCTTTGACGCTTTGATTGAGCGAGAGTGCTTGGGTGTTGGCCGCTTGCGTAGCATTGGTGTCTAAGGTGTAAGTCCACACCCCGTTTTGATCGAGAGTCAGGGAACCAAATTGTCCATTGGGGTCGCCAACAATCGACCAAATGTGTACCTCATTCACATCTGGGTCGCCAGTGTTTAAAGTACCACTTCGAACGCCGCTACCATCGTCTTCCCAGATAGTTCGAGTTGAGCGACCTGAAATATCCGGCGCATCATTTTGGCCGAGAATATCGATGTCGATTTCAAAAGTATCTGTGCCGCCATTGCCATCGTTAACGATAGCCGTGAACGTTTGTTCTTCGTAGAGCTCTCCGTGTTCAAACGACTGAGTCAAACTAGGATCGAGGGTGTATTCCCACTCACCATTTTGGTTGATGGTGATACTGCCGTAGCTGCCTTGGCCATTGCCTTGAATTGACCAAGTGTGGTTATCCGTCAAGTCACTATCTTCAACGCTCAGTGAACCATCCGCTACCAGCATTAAATCCTCTACGGTATTACCACTATCGTCACCGCTGATCACAGGGTCATCGTTGGTCCCTTCAATGGTAATGACGATGTTTTGTTGCGATGATCCACCTAGCCCATCATCCACTTGCACTACAAAGGTTTCTTGTACTTCTTGACCTTCCGCCAATGGTTGTGCGGCATTATTATCAAGGGTGTAAGTCCATTCACCCATTTGGTCATCGATTGATATTGAACCGTAAGTCGAATCGGTTTGACCAACTAATGTCCAAGTATGCGTCGCACCATTATCGACATCGACTGGAGTGAGCGTACCTGTGGTTTGTAGAGTCGTTTCCTCTTTCACCTCACCCGTAAGATCTCCCACCATAGTAGGAATATCATTGGTGCCGACAATGGTAACGGTTACGGTATGCTCTGTGCCATCAACCGACTCAACAATAAAGGTTTCAGCCTTAGTTTCACCCTCTGCCAAGTATTGAACATCAGCATTGTCCACCGTGTAGGTCCAATCGCCATCTTGAGTAATATCTAAGCTACCTAGAGCGCCTGCACTGGTGATGCCTGTGGCAGCAACAAAGATCTCTTCGTCTGCGCCATCGACATCTGAAATACGCAGTGAGCCAGTATCAATCAGCTGTGGGGCGGACTCGTCTTCGGTTACGGTGCCAACATCGTCACCTGAGATCACTGCAGCATCGTTGACGCCAGTGATAGTCACAGTAATGGTGTGCTCGGTACCATCGAGCGATTCTACGGTGAAGGTTTCGACTTTGGTTTCGCCTTCACCAAGGTATTGCACGTCAGCGTTATCGACTTGGTAATCCCAGTTGCCTGCAGCATCGATGGTCAGTGAACCCAATGCGCCCGTAGAAGCAACCACGCTGCTTGGTTTAAATTCTGCTTCACCGCTATCAGCATCTGAAATAGTTAAGGTGCCAGAATCAGTAAGGAGTGGATTATCATCATCTTCGGTCACCGCACCTACATCATCACCGGCAATTTCGGCTCTGTCGTTAACACCAATGATAGTCACAGTAATGGTGTGCTCAGTGCCATCGAGCGATTCTACTGTGAAAGTTTCGACTTTGGTTTCACCTTCTGCCAAATATTGCACATCGGCATTATCAACTTGGTAATCCCAGTTACCTGAAGCATCTATGGTGAGTGAACCTAATGCACCTGCAGAGGCGACTACGCTGCTTGGTTTAAATTCCGCTTCACCAGTATCGGCATCCGAAATGGTTAAGGTACCCGAGTCAGTCAGTAGAGGGTTACTGTCATCTTCCGTTACTTCGCCGGTATCAACGCCAGCGATCACTGCGCTGTCGTTGACACCAGTAATGGTCACGGTAATGGTGTGCTGCGTGCCATCGAGCGTTTCAACGGTAAAGGTTTCTACTTTGGTTTCGCCCTCAGCCAAATATTGCACTGAATCATTGGCAACGACGTAATCCCAATTGCCCGTTTCATCGATGGTTAACGCCCCTAAAGCGCCTGCTGATGCAACCACGCTAGTCGGTTTAAATTCCGCTTCGCCTGTATCGGCATCTGAAATGGTTAAGGTGCCTGAATCAGTAAGTAGTGGTGTGCTGTCATCTTCGGTTACTTCACCGGTATCAACGCCTGCAATCACAGCGCTGTCATTGACACCGGTAATGGTGACGGTAATGGTATGCTCCATGCCATCAAGGGATTCAACAGTAAAGGTTTCTACTTTAGTTTCACCCTCGCCAAGGTATTGCACGTCAGCATTATCGACTTGGTAATCCCAGTTGCCCGCCGCATCGATGGTCAGTGCCCCTAGAGCACCTGCAGAGGCAACCACACTGCTTGGTTTAAATTCGGCTTCGCCGTCATCGGCATCTGAAATGGTTAGCGTGCCAGAATCAGTCAGCAGTGGCGTATCATCGTCTTCGGTGACAGCCCCAATATCATCACCGGCAATTTCTGCACTGTCGTTGACGCCCATAATGGTGACGGTCACGGTATGCTCTGTGCCATCGAGCGACTCTACAGTAAAGGTTTCAACCTTAGTTTCACCCTCTGCTAAGTATTGAACATCAGCATTATCTACCGTGTAGGTCCAATCGCCGTCTTGGGTAATGTCTAAGTTACCTAGAGCGCCTGTACTGGTGATTCCTGTGGCAGCTACGAAAAGTTCTTCATCTTCGCCATCCACGTCAGAAATGCGGAGTGAGCCAGTATCAATAAGCTGTGGGGTGGACTCATCTTCAGTTACCGTGCCGACATCGTCGCCCGTAATTACCGATGCGTCATTGGTTCCGATGACTTGAATAGTGATCGGGTGTGAAGTGCCATCAATAGATTCAACCGTGTAAACCTGGGTAATGGTTTCCCCTTCGCCCAAATATTGGATTGAGCTATTATCCAACTCGAAATTCCATTGACCATTTTGATCAATAGTCAGTGTACCAATCGCATCTTCCGGAGCAGTCAAAGACTCCGGTACAAACAGCTCTTCGTCTGCACCGTCCACATCACTGATGGTTAATGTGCCAGATTCCGTTAAAAGCGGTGTAGATTCATCTTCTTTAACACTGCCTGTATCTTGGCCTGCAATCACCGCCGCATCGTTCACACCAATAATGGTTACCGTCACGGTGTGCTCCGTGCCATCAGCCGAACTGACGGTAAATAGCTCTTGTTTGGTTTCCCCTTCCCCTAAATATTGAACATCCGCGTTGTTTACTCTGTATTGCCATCGGCCGGTTTCATCAATCTCAAGCTGACCAAGAACACCCGTTGAAGGCTCGACACTGCTGATATCAAACGCTTCTTCTTGCGCACCATCGGCATCACTAATTGTTAGCTGACCAGAGTCGATAAGCTCTGCACCTTGAGAATCTTCGATAACCTCACCAAAATCGAAGCCAGCAATCACGGCGGCATCGTTCACGCCTGTAACCGTTATCGTCACATTCTGCAGTTGGCTATTTAGGCCACCATCATCAGTAACGGAATAAAGGAAAGAGACTTGAGTGGTCTCGCCTTCTGGTAAGAAATCAAAATCAGTTCCAGTCTCAAACACGAACGAACCGTCAGTGTTTACCGTGACATTGCCCAGTTCGGGGCTTGCCAATAACTGATAGGACACGATCGTACCATCAACATCTTCCCCGCCAGGTAAACGCCCTTCTAGAGTTTGGTTTTCGATGACAGAACCTTCACTGTCAAAGGCAATCGGCGCATCATTGATGGGCGTAAGGAGGATCTGAACTGACCCAGGTTGAACACTATTAAATAGTCCCGCGCCATCATCGACCGTATATTCCAATAGACCAGCAATCTCTCCTGCATTGTCCACTTCGTCAGGGGCTTCAAATTGGAGTGAAGTAAGCTGTTCTATCGCCAACTCTTGGCCTAGTAAGATTGGCGTTCCATCTTCCAATGT
This sequence comes from Vibrio tubiashii, assembly GCF_028551255.1. Classification (NCBI taxonomy): domain Bacteria; kingdom Pseudomonadati; phylum Pseudomonadota; class Gammaproteobacteria; order Vibrionales; family Vibrionaceae; genus Vibrio; species Vibrio tubiashii. Next base: position 1,584,684 of record NZ_CP117030.1, read on the forward strand.
CACGCGCCCTAGGGATGGCAGCCCTGTAATAGTTATGATTAAGGCCTCATCGTCTAAATCAAAGGGTAGCGTAATAGAAAGTGCGTTAGAGCCCGACTCTTCGGCATAAGTACGAGACTCAATTGCGGCAAACGGCGCAAGGTTACGAGTCTGAAAACTTGGATCATCAAACAGGGAAGGCGTGTCCAGTTCACTTTCTTCACGTGCTGCTGAGGTCTCAAACAGTGTAGAGGCAATTTTCTCCGTTCCGTCACGTTCAATCCCCTCTTGCGCAGTCAGACTCGCTCCTTCGTTCGCCCCTGCTGCGGTAGCAAAGTCATCAATCGAAGTGGGGTCCACACCTTGTTCCAATAAACGAGTAATTTCGTCGATATCAGAATCAACAGCGAGGGGGAGTTCTGAACTATCAACTAATGCATCTTTTAACTCGGGAAGGCTATCTAAGTCCGACTGTGTTATGACAATCTCTTCTGGTTGCGGTGGGAGCCCCAAAGGAAGCACTCTAACGTTGCCATCTTTATCAACCGCTATCTGCGCACCTTCAGGAAAGGAAAGTGATTGCTTCATAACTGGCTCCTTAGTCGTCTTGAATAAGTCCTGCCACTAGTGTTTGGTTAGTGGAACAAGGCATGGACACTAGGTATCGCAAGTTACGAGCCAAATTTTTTCTTAATATCGCGAGAAAATAAGCCTCTCTTTTTTAATGAGTTAGGCAAAAGTTGTGAGATCTTGGAAAGTTGTTGTCAGATAGACAATCAAATTGAGAACAAAAAGTAGAAATTAAAAAAGGAGCCGAGGGCTCCTTTTTTTACTGGTGATATTTTTCGTTATGCTTCGAGCACGTCTTCGCCAGACATCTCTGAAATCAGCAATAAATCATCTTCATCGAGCTTCATGCCCAAGACAGGTAGACCGTGCTGAACGACCCAGCAGAAGAAGAATACGAACACGCCTAAAGCGACTAAACCGAGTGATAACGATAACATAGCCAAACCTCCTCCTTGGTTATCAAAACAGTATCGATAACTTGAAGATGCGACTACTTGAGAGGGATAAAGCAAAAGGCCTTTGAAAATACTTAGTTCTTATACGTTTTTCGATGCACTCTTAACGACGGGTTCGTTAAGCCCTGTGTCTCTTTTTGCGTTCAGTTTATTCGTATTAACTCTGGGAGTTTACTCGGTTCTCTACACCTTTAAGTTATTGGGATACCCTTTCAATATAGTGATACCGTACAAATGTCGCAACTAGATTTAGTGCCATATCGACATAAGATCACAAATTTTATGCTTCCATGCGCATAATTATCCAATCTTGTGCTGTAGAGATGGTGGTGACAAGCGAAATTCCTCGCGTTACGATCAAAAAAGCCCCCGAATGATGCCATTCGGGGCTCAACCATTTAATAACGCTTATGCGCCGATTACACCGCCATCTTCGCGCGTAATCGCCATGATAGTCGAGCGCGGTTTACTGTTACCACCAGCAGGGAAGTGCGAAGGTGCGCCACTTTCTCCTGGGTGCTGAACCCCAACAAACATGGTTTTGTTATCCGCTGAGAAGGTAAGTCCAGTAATCTCACAAGCAACAGGGCCAGTTAGGAAGCGGCGCACTTCACCTGTCATTGGGTCACCACACAACATCTGGTTGTTACCTTGGCCAGCAAAGTCACCTTTGTTCGAGTAGTTACCATCAGTCTGAATCCATAGGCGTCCTGCCGCATCAAAACCAATTCCATCTGGGCTGTTAAACATGTTATCAGCGTTGATGTTATCACTGCCTGCGTACAAGTTACCTTTATGCACTTCAGGGTTGCCCGCAATCAGGTACAGATCCCACTCAAAGCCATCACTTGTATGGTCACCATTTTGTGGTACCCAACGCACAATCTGGCCGTAATGGTTTTCTTTACGTGGGTTAGGGCCACCAACAGGCTGACCTTCTTTTACGCCGCGATGCTTATTGTTGGTCAAGGTACAGAATACGTGTTTGTTATCTGGGTGAACCGCAACCCACTCTGGGCGATCCATTGTTGTTGCACCAACGTGCGTGGCTGCGCGGCGAGCAAAGATCATCACTTCCGCTTGATCTTTAAAACCGTTCTCTTTGGTTAAGCCATTTTTACCATGCGTCAGCTCTAGCCACTGGCCTTTACCCTTAAGCTCTTTGTCATCCATTTCGAACTTAGCCACATACAGCGTACCTTCTTCGAGCAGATCGCGATTTGCTTTGTCGTTACCTGGTTGGTATTTATTCTTAGACACAAACTTGTACAGGTGCTCGCCACGCTCATCATCACCTAAATACACCACAACATGTCCGTTGTCGTTGATTAGCAGGGCAGCATTTTCATGCTTAAAGCGACCTAATGCAGTACGCTTAAGTGGCGTTGAGCTTGGGTCGTTAGGGTCGATTTCAACCACCCAGCCAAAACGGTGTGGTTCATTTGGATGCTTAGCAACATCAAATCGCTCATCAGTGTCGTGCCATTGATATTTGCTCTTAGCTGCTCTGACACCATAGCGTTTGTGATCAGCTGACACTTCTGCGCTACCACTAGTACCAAAGTAACCGTTGAAGTTCTCTTCACAAGTCAGGTAAGTACCCCAAGGCGTTTGACCGTTTGCACAGTTGTTGAACGTACCTAGTGGCTTCATACCTGATGGATCGAGTTTGGTTTTCATCAAGTCATGACCTGCGGCCGGGCCTGTCAGCTGCATTTCTGTATTCGCAGTAATACGGCGGTTACGCTGACCGTTTTTATCTAGCTTCCATTGGTCGCCTGACTTAACGATTTCAAATACGGTTACACCGTGTGCTGCTTGCGCTTTTAGCACATCATCTGCGGTCATAGCGCTACCACCGTGGTCAAACAACAAATCATAATTAGTGTATTCGTTGTTTACGGCAATCACAGCGCGGTTTTCACTGATTGGGTAGAAGCTCATCCCATCTGTGTTATCTCCAAACTGGCGCAATTGTGCTTTCGAGTCTTGCTTACCGCTTGGGTCAAATTCTGGAGCGTCTGCGAAAATTGGATCACCCCAAGAAAGGAGTGGCGTCGCTTTATAGCCTTTAGGCACGATAAAGGCATCGGCTGTTGAAGCTGGCACTGCTTCAAAGTTAAGCAGCGGGCTGTCATTTTTCGCTGCAAAAGCTTTAGTAATTGGGTTAAGTGAAAGAAAAGCACTCGCACTTACTGCTGCTGTTCCCGCTAAAAATCGACGACGAGATAGACGTGCATCGATCATTTGACTGAATTCAGAATCCTGATTGTCGCACTTCTTGTCTGAAACCGAACGCATTGCTGACTCCTTGCTTGAGTAATATTTTTATAAATGCGAGCCAATCGTAGACATGAAAAATGACACTTTGGTTAACTTATTGTTTAGTATTGATTAATTAAAAACGACACTCAGCCATCAGTTACATTTCAAACTTATTAAACTGCGCTATGGTTCACTTTTAACTAATAAGGTATGGCGTACATACAAAAAAATGTGATCAAAAGCCTAGATCTTTTCGAAATTGGCGTCTAAATTAATCCCTGTTCATGAGGAACTACATTCACATAAGCTCAATGACGAGCTGCATTGTTTCTAAGTGAGGGATTATCATGAAGAAAATGAGAAGAGCACAATTGCATCGCGTACGTATTCAGTACTGGAAAGAGTCGAACAAAGACGCGAACAAATCTTAATGTGCTAACACCCAACTAAGCTGGCTTAACCGCCAGCTTTTGCGTTTCTAGCGGCCAGCAAAAGTTCATCATTAAGTCTTGCCCGCCGCTAAAACAAAAAAGCCCCAACCAACGTTGGGGCAAATGGATGGAGAAAGCCTATTTCAAATATGTCGAGTGATTCGCTTTGTCTACTTCTTCAAGGAAGAGATTTAGCAGTTCTGTTCCTTTCTCTCCATGGGTCTCTTTGACGTAAGCAATCACACCAGGTTGCGTTGCTTTTCGCATCGATTCACGCTGCTCTGCAGTCAAAGAGTTGACCTTCATACGCTTTTTCAACCCTTCTAGTCCACGGTCACTCGATGCTTCAATCAAGCGCGACAGACCACGGTTTGCACTCAATGCAATCTCAACCGCATCAGAGACAATCTTCTTCTCATCTTCCGTCAGACTATCGTAAAAGCTTTTGTTGACCATGAAGGTGTAAGGTGCGAATAGATGGTTCGTCAGCGTCAGATACTTTTGAACTTCATTGAATTTAGCAAAAGAGACCGTGGGTACTGGGTTCATCTGACCGTCGATAACCCCAGTTTGCAGTGATGAGTAAACCTCACCCCAAGACAGTGGATATGCTTCAGCGCCCAAAGACTGAATGATTTTCTGGTGCGTTGGCAGAGTCATTGTACGAATACGCAGACCTTTAAAATCTTCAAGATCTTCGATGGCACGCTTAGAGTTAGTTACTGAGAAGAAACCGCCTGTGTCAGGGAAACCGAGGATTTTGACATCTTTTAGTTCTGACTCAATGTCAGAAGCCAGTGCTTGCCCGAACTTGCCATCGAGGACTTCATAGGTAGAGGCATTGTTGTCAAACGCAAATGGCACATCCAAAACACCAATTCTTGGGTAATAACCCGCTAATGGTCCAACTGGAGACAGCGTTCCTTGAAGTTGTCCATCACGTACCATCTGGATATGTTCTTTCGCAGTACCTAGCTGATTACTTGGGAATACTTGAACTTTAATCTCACCATTAGTCGCCGTTTCAACAATGTTCTTAAACACACCAGTAAACGCATGCGCCGGGTTTTCCATGATATCGGCTTTGTTGTCATGACCAATACGCAGCACTTTCTCAGCCATGGCAAAAGGGGCAGCCAATAAGCTCGTAGCCAGAGCAGTAGCAATCAATGATTTGGTTAGCTTTTTCATAATAACTCCATTATGTATGAATTTTAGTTATTACCTGACTAGGCTCCCGCGCTAGCCAGGGTTTGTAGGGTTGAAGGGGTTAGGTTTTAGTGTCAGTAGCCCAGTAAACGCGGGATAAACAACACAATGTCAGGGAAAAATGCGATAGCAAACAAGAGTAATAACTGCCCGATAAGGAATGGCATTAGCTCTTTCGATATGCCTTCTATCTTCGCTCCAGTCACTGATGAGAGGACAAACAAACAGGCACCGATCGGTGGTGTCATCAATGAGATGTTGAGAGCAAGAATGAAGACTATGCCTGCGTGCAGTGGGTCCATACCGATTTCCATCGTTAATGGCACTAGGATAGGAGCAAGGATGATCAACATGACATTGATATCCATGATCATACCGACCGTTAGCAGCAGAGCGATAATCAGTGCCAAGATAACGTGTGGGTTATCTGACAACGAGATAAACATATCCGCGATCATTTGTGGAATTTGGTTAAAGCTCAACCACCAGCCAAGTATCGATGCTGAACCGATAATCAGGTAAATCACCGCTGAAATCTGCGCGGTACGAATAACCATCTGAAACAGCGCATCTAGCGTTAGATTGCGGTAGATAAATGTACCAATGATCAGCGCATAGGCCACAGCAATGGATGCTGCTTCTGTCGGCGTAACAATGCCAAACACAATGCCGCCAAGAATGATCAATGGCATCAGCAGAGCAAGTGCTGAGTTTTTGAAATGATCCAACACTTCCGCCAAAGACGCTTTTTGGCTCATCTTAGGCAGATTTTTACGCTTACCCATTGCGCCAATGATTGCCATACAAACCAAACACACTAAGATGCCCGGTAAAATACCTGTCGCGAACAGACCACCAATTGAGACGCCCATCAGTGAGCCATAGACCACCATCAGACCCGACGGGGGAATAGTTGGACCTATGATTGAACCAGCGGCTGTTACAGCGCAGGCATAGTCTTTTGAATAACCTTGCTTAACCATCGCCGGAACCAAGGTTCGACCGAAGGCTGCAGCATCAGCCGTCGCCGAGCCAGTGATACCAGAGAAGAATACCGAAGCAACCATGTTGGAATGTGCAAGACCGCCGCGAAAATGGCCAACTAGCGCTTCTGACAGATAAACCAGTCGATTCGTTATGCCTGTGTGGTTCATGATCTCGCCAGCGAGGATGAAAAACGGCATCGCCAAAAACGGGAAGATATTCAATCCATTAAAGATCTTACTGGGAGCCAGAGAGGCAAAATGCGCCCCGCCCATATCGTACATGCCAGTGATACCTGCGACACCTAAGGCAATAGCTATCGGTGCCCCGATTAGCATCAACAACAAAAATACAATGCCGACAATCATAGCTGCTCTCCTTGCATATCAAATTTCTCAGCCGCCAAATGCAACCTCAGTGCGTAGATATCCTCTAGCCAAACCAAAAAGGCTTGAAAGCTAGACAGAGCAAAAGTGACGGGAATAGCAGCATAGGCATACGCCATTGGCATAGAAAACACGGTAGAGAGTTGGTTAGCCCCTTTTTCTGCAAAGGTGTACCCCAAGTAGGCGATGTAACCGAAGAAGCTAAATGTCAGTGCACCAACACAAATCTTGATAATTTGTTGGATGGTTTGAGGGAATCGTCGAGTAACAAACTCCAGTCCCATATGCTCTCTTCCAGCAGTACAGCATGGCACTGCCATTAAGATTGCCCATATCATGATGTAGCGTGCCAGTTCTTCCACCCAAACCAGTTGCAGTTTGAGTATGTATCGATCTAATACTCCCAACCAAACATCCAATATCAATAAGACCGTCAGTATGCCTACCGCAAACTGGTTGGCCTTATTGAGCCGATTCTTGGTTGTTGTAATGATGTTATTCGGTAATGCCATAATCCCGATGTCCTTCCTTTTTTGACTGCTTTCCTTGGAGGCGCATCCACATCCAATTTGCTCACTCTAGTGCGGATAAATTAACCATACCGATAAGGTTTTAAGGGTGAAGTGGCCACGTTCACAATTTTAACTTTGTGTGATAGTTTCTAACATTGAGTGATGGAAATTTATTTAAATTACTGTTTTTATTGGATTATATTTTAATGGCGCAGAATTGCAGTTTTCGGAGCAGTTAAAAAGTAACATGGCGCGAGATATGTCATATCAACGACTTAGTTACAAAGGTGTTAATAAAACTGAGAAAAGTAACACGACACAAAGAGTAAGGACTTTATGATAAAAAAGTGAATTCCGTCACACCCTATAAATCAAGGCATTAAGAGGAATAGATGAGGTTAGCTCTGTAAGTTTCACAGAGTGATTCGGTGCAAGAAAAGCGGAATATGTTGGGTTCAATGTCGGCGAAAAACCCTACACGACATTGAACACCTACCAGATGTTAGAAAGTAACATCAAGCTGCTCGATTATTCGATGGGAACATCTGAGTTAACTCATGCAGAATACTTTGGGTTTGCTTTGAATAGAGGTGTTTGTCTTTATAGCCAACCAACTGCACCTGACGAACCTTACCGGAAATCAACAGCTGGCGGATCATTCGATTGACCATTTGAACATCCAGTGCCGAGCCTCTCTCTAAACGCGATACCGGATAGAGACAAGAGAGATCAATATTGACGATAACATCATCACAGTGAGCTAAATAATTGGCTAGCTGCTGTTTGACCTGCAATCGGTAACTGAAGCTGCATTCTGCCAATGTCATCCAGTCACAGCCGAGATCTTCGGCATACTCCCACGTCCTTTCATCTTGGCTTGCTTGATCGATGCCCAAACAGAACAGGCGACATTCGTTATAACGAGATAACGCGAAATGAAAAGCGCTCCCTTGGTCTGGTTCAAGAGAGGCTTTGAGCTCAAATTGCCGACCAATATGTATGATGCCAAGCTCACGCCGAGGCGAGTGGATAAGAGGTAAGGTGTGCAGCACCGTTTCACTGTGGTTCGTTAACACAATGGGCAGTGCTTCAGAGCCAAGAAAACGACTTAAATGAAGTTGATACTTGCCGACGGGTTGTGCCTCAAGGTTGTAATGACCACCGTTTATCCAACAGTGCCCTTCTAGCTCAGAGACCCAATCGTACATCTCTTCTAAGCTTTGATCGGCCATTTCGAAATCCACTTGTTTCATCGGTTTCAAGCGCTCACTGACGCTCAGCAATACCAAACGATGGGACAAAACACCTGTAACACTTTGCGTTTTATTGCGTCGAAATAGCCCGAACATACCTATTACCTTTCTGGGGGCAATGCCCTCGCTGCTTGAAGAACGTGAAGAATAATCTTCTGTTGATTCATTTGAACTCTATGCGCGGGCGCCATCACCGAAATGGCCCCCACTAGCTTAGAACCTTTCATCACTGGCGCACTGATCCCAGAAACGCCAGAGTCAATTTCAGAGGTACTTAGCGCATAACCTTGGTTACGGATCTGCTCAAGCTCTTGTTGCCACTCTTCCAAGCGCTCTTGTTGACCAAAGTAACGCAGGATCTTTTCGCATCTCGCTGCGGGCATATACGCCAACATCACTTTCGATGAGGCGCCTCGCAGCAGGGGTTGACTTTGACCCTGGACGTAGCTGCAGCGAAGCGCCTGCATACTCTCTTTACGACTGACACAAAGTGCTCGATAACCAACCGGCACCATGTATGCCGCCATTTCATTGGTCTGTTTTTGCAAACGATTGAGCACTGAATCAACAGTATCTAAGTCATGCTGACTGGTTTCGTAACTACGCATAAGCAGCAACGCAGCTGGACCTATGATCAAGGTTTTGTCATTTGGACTCTCTTCGATCAAGTTCCATTCTCGCAGTAGTTTTAGATGTCGGTATAGGCTACTAATAGGCGTACCTAACTGCTCACTAAGTTGTTTCGCTGTCACGGGTTCATCATTTACCGCAACTTGCATAAGTAGCTGAAGAACCTTTTCGTTTACTTGCCCACTATTTTGCTTCATTGAGTTCACGCTATTGTTGTATCGCCACATTCAGGTCATGATCAAATTGTATTCTTACTCTGTAGGAATGAGTAAGTAAAAATAACCTTCAATTCTCAACAAGTGAGAATAATTAAGCTCTGTACTTGTCTCTTGCTGCGAAGAAAACTGACATCATTCGAGACAAAACTTTACTTAACGGTAAAGTTAAAATATCCTTCAAATCATAAAAATATCGAACCAATTATAAAGTTTGATAAATCATATAAATAAAACAACGAATCAGGGACAGATATGAACAAGCTCGCCCTTTCATTTGGCCTTACCCTAACACTTGCTCCAACACTGTTTTTCAGCTGCCAACTTTCTCAAGCAAAATCGTCAGCTAACTCGACCGCTTACATGGTTCAATTACCTATTGAACGAAAAGCAACTAAATTGATCGCGTTGGAAGGCGAATTTAAACCTTCCAAGTACACACAGATTCTGGCGGAAAACAGCGGAAAAATTGCCAACATTTATGTCCAAGATGGCGATTACGTTGAAAAAGGTCAGCCATTGCTCGACTTCGATGCCACCTTAGCCGCTCTCGCAGTAAAGACTGCTCAAAACGAATATCAAATGGCAACTCGAAACATCATCGAGCTTACTCGTACCACTAGTGAAGATGACCCTAGGTTTGAAAGTGCAGTCAGTGCGGTGGAGGCAACCAGAAATAACTTACTGATCGCCCAGCAAGATCATGAAGCGACCACCATGTACGCGCCATTCTCAGGCACACTGGGCCAATTCCATTTGAATGCAGGCAATTACGTGAATGAAGGTGAGCTGATCACTGAATTAGTGGCGACCGATACCGTAGAGCTGCACTTTACCGCGTCTCCTCAGGTACTGAACGTCTTTCGCAAGGTGCTAAACAACTACCCTGACCGCTTACAGGCTTCCGTTGTCAGTCAGGAAGGCGATTATATTGATGGCAAGTTGCGCTATGTTGATTCGAAGCTCGCTAACCAGAGCCAAGAACTCAGCGCTTATGCGGTTTTCGACAACCAAAATGGCGAACATTTGATCGGCTCAAAGACCGCTTTCTATTTGAACAGCCCTCAACAAGAGCCTCAGCTATTTGTCCCTGCCTCCTCTATTCATACTAATGATGGGATTCCAACCCTGTTTGTCTTGGATGATAAACGTATAGTAAGGCCAAAGCAGGTGACAATCGCAAAAATCAAAGAGAGCTACACGGGTTATGTACCGATCAAATCGGGATTGGAAGCCAATGACTTCGTGCTGACTACCCCAGAAGCCCCTGAGCTGGTCGGTAAGAAAATCGACCCAATGGTTAACCTCGTTAATCAGCTTAATGAGATACTCAATCGCCAATCTTGATGGTAAAAGCAGCAAACAAGTCGATAAAAGATGAAAAAACTCTCAATAAGCTATTTTAGTGATAGAAGGCATGATTATTTATGGTAGCTTTGCATCTTTCCCCATCCTGTACGGATAAAGGTATGGATAAACGAAACCAGCGCAGCGAGAGAACCAAGCTCAGTATCATTTTGGCTGCGATTGAGTGCTACAAGGAAATGGGCGTACAAGGCGCCTCGTTAGAACTCATTGCAAAGAAAGCGAATTCAACAAAGCCGACTGTCTACTCTCATTTCGGCTCTAAAGAGAACCTGTATAAAGCCGTTGTTGAGTACATCATGGAAGAGGAGAAGCTCAATCATGCTTTACCTGATTTCAATCCAGCTATCGGTATTCGCCAACAACTGATCGACATTTTTACCCAGCAACTTGAACATGTCATGCAGTGTGAAAAGCGACGTCTACTTGTTGCTATTACTATTGAAGCCATGTGTCAGGGGAAATGCCATCTCAATGAGGTCGAGAGTATTAAAGCTTGCCCGATGGAGACTTGGCTTGAAGAAGCAATCCGTCACGGCGCTTTACCGCCGCAAAACACATCAGAACTGGCTACTAACCTTTGGGCGTTAGTTAAAGGGAGAACCTTCTTCCCCGTCTTCCTCGGTATGGCTCCGAACGACGCAACCGAACGTCAAGCTAACCTAGAGTCTGCAATAGACTTCTTTCTTGGCTGCCAAGGCATAAAGTAAAGGAGCCAACAGGCTCCTTTTTAATACCACTAGACTTCAAGCGAACCACCGTTAGAAGCGATCACTCCTTTATACCAGTAGTAACTTTTCTTAGGTTTTCGCGCTAGCGTTCCGCTTCCATCATCGTGACGATCAACGTAGATGTATCCGTAGCGCTTACTCATTTCTGCGGTTGAATTTGCCACAAGATCGATCGGCCCCCAACTGGTAAAGCCCATCAGATCGACTCCATCAAGCACCGCTTCCCTTGCCTGAACAAGGTGATCATTCAAATAAGCGATACGATAGTCATCGATAATTTCGCCATTTTCATCAACTTCATCGCGAGCACCTAGGCCGTTTTCAACGATAAAGAGTGGCTTTTGGTAACGATCATGAAGGAAATTGAGCAGAATCCGCAGACCTTTTGGATCAATTAACCAACCCCATTGACTCTTTTCGAGGTATGGATTTGGCACGCTATCAACAATGTTGCCCACCTCTTTTTGCTTAGGATCGGCGCTCGCACAGCCACTTGCGTAGTAACTAAATGAGATAAAGTCGACACTTGCACTCGCTAGCTCTTCTAGGTCACCCGGTTCCATTACAATTTCTATCTTTTGCTCACGGAAGTAACGCAGCATGTAGCCAGGGTACTTGCCTCGGGTTTGCACATCGCCAAAGAACAGCCACTTATTGTTTTCGTGCATCGCTGCAATCACATCGTCAGGATTACAGGTGTACGGATAGTTGAGCGCCCCTAGTAGCATGTTACCAATTTTTCCATCAGGTATGATTTGGTGACACAGTTTAACCGCTTTAGCATTCGCAACTAATTGATGATGAATAGCCTGATAGATCGCTTGCTCTGAGGCATCTTCTTCGAGCCCGACACCAGTAAACGGAGCATGCAACGACATATTGATTTCATTGAACGTTAGCCACAGCTTGACTTTATCTTTGTAACGTTCAAATACCGTGCTGGCGTAACGCTCAAAGAAAGTTATCAACTCGCGGCTCGCCCAACCACCATAATTTTCCACCAAAGCATAAGGCATTTCATAGTGAGACAAGGTGACAAATGGCTGGATATCGTATTTTGCCAGCTCATCGAAAATCTTGTCGTAGTAGGCTAAACCTTCCTCATTAGGCTCAAGCTCGTCACCATTGGGAAAGATACGTGTCCACGCAATTGAAAGGCGCAAACAGTTAAAGCCCATATCATTAAATAAGGCGATATCTTCAGGGTAACGATTGTAGAAATCGATCGCCAAATCCTTAATGCCATCGGTTCGCTGTTCGCGGGTTTGATGAGGGCTTAAGATGCCATTTGGCAACATATCTGATGTTGATAAGCCTTTGTTATCTTGATTAAAAGATCCTTCAACTTGATTGGCAGCGATGGCGCCACCCCAGAGGAAGTGGTTGGGAAATGTAGTCATGAACGATTCCTAAATCAGCATTAACATCTGCAAATCATTGTAGATCTGAAACTAGGAACAAATGAGGTCTGATTGATTAGCTGTTATTTCCTATTTTTGCCGAATTTACAGTGGATAATTTTCGTCATTTCGAGACCTTTACGACAATATTCATTCAGGACAAATATTATGCTTATTGTAGGATATTCAATAAGAGGACACGATTATGAACTACCGACATATTCTTGTTGCCCTTGAGCTTGAGGAAGAGACTAAAGCTCTTATTGACAGGGCCGTTTACTTGGCAAAATTAACCGACGCGCAAATCTCTTTTATCCATATTGATGGCTCACATGGTGAAATTTATCCAGAGTTAGTCGATTTAAAAGATAGCCCCGATCAACAACCCTTAGGTGAGCGTGCCATCGAACAAATTATCGCTTTTGAAGAGTACAGTCCGCTTTCAATCAGACAAATATTTGTGGGCACTGGCGAACTGGCTGACAAGCTCAAAAACACCATAGAAGACAACAATGTCGATTTATTAATCTGTGGTCATCACCATGATTTTTGGAGCAAAATTGTCTCTTACTCTAAGCATATCGTCGATAAGTCACCGGTTGATATTCTGGTTGTGCCTCTTTAGAAAGAGGGGATCACAACAATCTACTTTTATGGCGAGATGATAACGCTCTCGCCATTTCTTTTAGTATCTCCTTCACTCCGAAGCCAGTTCCACATGCTGACCCTTTTATTATGGAAGTTTTATTCCATAGTGATTGGAACAATTGGCTATTTTTCTCTGTCACCAACTGCACTAAATTAGCCCCATCGACATGAGCAAGAGCGGATTTTCGATAATTGGGGCATGTTCCAGCCATACGTTAATTGTTGACGCACCGAACATCAAACCCGACTGAATTCGTAATTTTTAGATAGTTAGGAGCCAACATGACTCATCCAATCATCAAAGACTTAAACACTCGTTACACAGCGAAAAAATACGATGCGACAAAACGTATTTCTGCAGAAGATATGCAAGTAATCAAAGAAGCTATCCGCTTATCTGCATCGTCAATCAACTCTCAGCCATGGAAATTCATCGTACTTGAGAGTGATGAAGCCAAACAGCGCTTCCACAACACGTTTGCCAACATGCACCAGTTCAACCAACCGCATGCAAAAGAAGCATCACACACTATTTTGTTTGCTCATAACCCGCACTTTACTAAAGAGCAATACGCAAAAGTTGTCGATGCAGAAGTAACTTCTGGACACCTGCCAGCAGAGCGTTACATGCTAAACGGTGCTTATGGTTTTGCTGAGCTAAATACAGATGAAACTGGCTTTAACGGCAACTGGACTAAAGCTCAAACCTATATTGCTTTGGGCAACACGCTGCACACTCTTGCGCGTATGGGTATTGCATCTACTCCAATGGAAGGGGTTGACCCTGAGCTAATCGGAGAAGTCTTCAAAGATGAGCTAGACGGCTATGTGTGTGATTTTGCTTTGGCTATGGGTTACCACAAAGAAGGTGAAGACTATAACCATGGTTTGCCAAAAGCGCGTCTTCCAATGGATGACGTAATCACCACACTTTAAAAACTAATTGAGAGAGTGACATCAACCATGACAAAGTTAACCATCATTGCCAATATCATTGCTAAAGACGGTCAAGTAGAGCTAGTAAAATCTGAGCTTATCAAGTTAATCGACAAGACTCGTGTTGAGCAGGGTTGTATTAACTATGACTTGCACCAAGACAATCAAAACCCAGCTCACTTTGTATTCCACGAGAACTGGGAGTCAGAAGCCGCGCTTGATCAACACTTGGCAAGCGAGCATATTGCGGCATACTCAGCAGCGGTAGAGGGCTCAATCGAGAGTTTTACTCTCAACAAGATGACGCACATTGCGTAATCGAGGATAATAGGCGGTGTTTTTTCCAACTGGAGCTCCGCCTTATGAATGTCACTCACCTCAAAGCACTATTGCTTGCCATCGAGCTGGGTTCGATATCCGCTGCGGCGCGCAAGTTAGGTAAAAAACAATCTCAGGTCAGTCAGTGGATTTCTGACCTTGAGATTGATTTAGGTGTCAGCTTTTTCGATCGAACAGGCAACAAAAGCACCCTAAGTGCTCAAGGTGAACAACTACTCCCTTCCCTAACTCATACTCTTGCACAACTTGATAAACTCAACCATCGAGCAACAGCACTTAGCCAAGGAGAGCCATCGTCCATTCGCATCGGACTTGAACATTATATTCCTGAGTCCCCGTTAACCAAGGCAATCACTACTCTTTTTCAACTGCCTAACTTGTGCCTAGAGATTTACCGAGCAGAGTTTCAAGAACTCAGCGAAGATCTGCACAATGGCGACACAGATATCGTCATCCGCCATGAATCAGGACAGCTGCATCAAACTGACATGGAATACGCCAAACTGGGCTGCTATCAAGAAGGCTTGGTCTGCCATCCTTCTCTGCCTCTAACGCAATCTCAGCCTATCTCTGTTGACGACTTAAGCCTGTTTAAAGAGTTGATTTGGGGAGAGCTTGGAGAAGAAGAGGGAGAAGGATTTAGCCCCGACTATGCGGTGATCAATGATCTAACGCTACTCATTCGATTGCTAGAAAACGGCCAAGGATTTGCGTTCTTGCCTCTTGATAATCTCCATCAACAGCTTAAATCGGGCTCTCTCGTCGCTCTAGAATCTGATTTTGAGCAAAGCGCGATCCCGCGCCGTGTTGAAGTAAACTGGCGTTCCGGCCTCACATTATCAGAGACCGGAAACAAGGTGATTGAGGCGATTAAAAACCTGCACCAATTTAGATAATGCGAGTGGTTACTGCTGCTCTAAATCAAACACTATCTTACCTTTTAGGATCGTCATCCAAATATCAGTGGCTTTTATCTTTTCTGGTGAAAGTTGGGTAATGTCATGAGAAAGCACGGCAAAATCAGCCGACTTACCTAGCTCAATCGAGCCCGTTACCTCATCAATACCTAGACTAGCAGCGGCATTAATCGTATAGGCCTCTATGGCGTCTTTAACGCTCGGTAAACCTGTTTTTCCCATAATCACACTGTTAGCGATCCCCACCAGAGGGTTGATGTCGTGAACGTTCCAGTCACTGCTTAATGATACGTTAGCACCTGTATCGAAGATAGCTTTTAGGTTCATCAAGGCTCTTGTGCGTTTAGCACCTAAGAAGGCTTCTGCCCACTGATGATCGTGGTAAGCGACGTAATCAGAGCCGACTTGGAAGTCTGCAGTCACATCTAATTTAGCAAAACGTGGCACATCTTTAGAATTGACTAACTCAACGTGAGTTAAGGTGTAATCTTTATCGCCACCTTGGCCGCGCATTGCTTCGATCGCGTTCAACGACTCGCGAATCGCTCCATCACCAATCGCATGGATATGAGCGCCATAGCCGATTTTGTCTAGGGCTTTTAACCACGTCTCCATCGCTTGTGGTGGAATATAGTTGATGCCATACGGTTCATCTGGAATATAGGTATCAAGATAAGGTGCGAGCGTCTTGGCGGTACCATTAACCAAAATACCATCGCTGTACATTTTGACTTGATCAACCAGCAACAACCCTGACGTATCTGCTGAGTATATCTCGCTTAAGAACGATAACTGAGGCTGCATACTGTCCGTTGGGTAAATCCAAGGCCTAAGCGAAACACGCGCCGTGAGATCCCCGCGCTTTTCTGCTTCTTGCCATACGTCATACCATCCGCGCTTCCAATATAAGCGACCATCACCAATCGTAGTAATACCATGAGCTCGCGCCTCTTCTAGCCCTGCCATAAGCCCTTCATAGCTTTGATCAAACTGCTCTTCTAAGCTGTTCCAAGCCATTTCCATCACGATATCGCCCGCATTATCAAACAAAATGCCATTGAGCTCACCGGTGTACTCATCCTTTAGGATCTTTCCGCCTTGTGGCTCAGGTGAGCTTTTAGTGATACCAGCAAGCTCTAGAGCCACCGAGTTAACCCACATAGAGTGAGAGGTTTGCTCCATAATAATGACAGGCTGATCTGGGAAAACGGAATCGATCACTTCAAGTGGAGTTCTCTCATTGTCTTCAGCAAGAAGTGCTTCAATTGAAAAGCCGTAGCCCATCACCCACTCCCTCTTGGTCGCGTCTTTGCGACACGCCTTAAGGTATTGGATTTGCTCCTCTAGCCCTGCATCCATGCTCACTTCGCATTGCCCGCCCGCCTCTGATGCTGCTTCAAAGACATGGTTATGATTATCGACAAAACCAGGCATTACATAAGCGCCTTCTAAGTCGAGCACTTCGGTATAACGATTGGTGAATTTATCTGATTCAGCGCTTTGGCCAATATAAAGAATTTTTCCGTTGGCGATGGCTATCGAATCTGCCGTTTGGTGACCATAAATCTTGGCGTTGGTTAACACCATATCCGCACTGTCTGCTGCAAAAGTATGTGTACTCATTGATAAGCTCGCGAGTAATGTCAGAGTGAAAGCTCGTTTCATTGGCTTGTTCCTTTTTATTCTTCCCTAACGCTTCTCAGTATAGGGGGAGTGAATACGCATAGCCTAACAAGTGACTCAATGAATAGAAAAATAGTCACTATCAGAGAATTGGGATAGCAACAAACCAACCCACGGATGCAAATAATTCAAAATGCAAATAGACAGGGCGTTGTACATCGTTAATATAAGGGGCAATTTTCGCTCTAATGGTTATCTATGAATAAAGCCTTTGTAATCCGTGCCCGCGCAGCTTCAACTGACCATAAGGTTTTCGTTGAGGGAGTCGGTGGCGACGCTCATTCCGAAATTCTTGCTCATGTATTGATGAATGCGATTTTCACTGCTCAATCTCATCGAGATGACGTGAAGGTCTATCTGGTCATTGAAAGTACCGCGGACTTTTCGCGCACTCTATGCTTTGAGTCCTCTCAGCTTTCCAACATTGGTGGCTTTCATGAATCGGCGTTAATCGCTTTAATTGCAAAAGCATTGGAGCACTCTGTCGGCATGAAAAAAGAAGAGCTGCGCAATGTGGCAGGCGGCTTAAGTGTCGAAACCATCAGCTTTGAAAAACTGGTTCAGCGCTTGGCAGAAGACTATACGCTTTACTTACTTGATAAAAAAGGCACGGACATTCGTGACGAGCCGTTTGATGGCAATGCTTGTTTTATCCTAACCGACCACATTCCAATGCCGAAAAAGAGTTGGAACAGTCTTAAGCGTTTAGGCACGCAAAAGGTCAGCCTTGGGCCTCAAATGCTGTTTGCGTCTCAATGTATCGTACTTATTCATAATGAGTTTGATCGACGCGGATAACGCAGTTAGTTAAAGTTCATATATAGGTACTAAACGCCTCGATAGCTCTAACTTCTTTAATACAAAAACGGCCGCTAACTAGCGGCCGTTTACAGTGTAAAGGGAAGTTATTTAAGCGTCATTGCCAGTGCAGCGGCAACGTTGCGTGAGGTCATCTCGACATTGAATGCCGCTTCTTTAAGTGCAGTCGGCAGATCGGTTGCACCGAGTACTACACTGTAGACTGCATCAATGCCGTGCTCATGCACAACGTGGCAATCTTGCGCGATACTTCCAGCAATACCAATCACAGGCAAGTCGTACTGTTTGGCAGTGCGAGCGACACCGATTGGTGTTTTACCATGAATGGTTTGGCTATCGATACGACCTTCACCAGTAATCACCAAGTCCGCATCTTTTACCACTTCGGCCAGATTGACTGCATCCATAACAATGCTGATACCTGGGCGTAGGCTCGCATCAAACAGACCAAGTAGAGCAGCACCAAGACCACCCGCAGCACCTGCGCCAGCTTGGTCTATCACTTCTTTACCGTTAGTTTGGCGAATCACCTCAGCGTAGTGAGCTAGGTTACTATCTAGCTGCTCTACCATTTCAGGTGTTGCGCCTTTTTGCGGGCCAAAGATATGAGACGCACCTTTCGGGCCACACAGTGGATTGTCAACATCACACGCCACTTCTAGCTTAACATCAGTTAGGCGACTATCTAGACCAGACAAATCAATGCTAGCTAGTTTTTCAAGCGCTCCACCCCCATAGGCTAAATCAGCGCCTTGTTCGTCTTGCAAGCGAGCCCCTAACGCTTGGGCCATACCAATACCACCATCATTGGTCGCACTGCCACCAATGCCCACAATGATATGCTTCACTCCAGCATCAAGCGCCGCTTTAATCAGTTCGCCAGTCCCGTAGGTCGTCGTTAACAGTGGGTTACGCTTTGCGGGTTCAACAAGATGTAAGCCCGATGCCGCAGCCATCTCGATCACGGCTGTTGAGCCATCACCCAACAAGCCATAGAAACCTTCAACAGGCTGACCTAACGGTCCTGTCACTGTTGCAGTGACAATGCGACCACCCGTTGCATCAACTAATGACTGCACAGTACCTTCACCGCCATCAGCCATTGGCAACTTAACAAACTCTGCGTCTGGCATTACTTTTTTAAAGCCGTTTTCAATCGCAGTCGCCACTTCCATAGCAGTTAAACTTTCTTTGTACGAATCAGGAGCAATTACAATCTTCATTTTCATTCCTTAAACAAATAAACCAAACACACCGAACATCATGGTCGAGACGAAGGCGATCATCAGACCTACCGCAGACTCGTATGGAATCAACTTCAGACGTTCGCGAATATCCATGTGAACTGCACCACCCGTCGCATGGAAGAAGCTGCCATGTGGCATGTGATCGAGAACTGTCGCTCCCGAATGAATCATTGCAGCGCCTGCTAATGCTGGCACTCCGAGTTCTAAAATTGTGCCGCTAAATACACTTGAAGCGACTGCCGTACCCGCCGTTGTCGACGCCGTTGCCAGTGCCATCATTGCACCTGAAATTGGTGCCAGTAAGAATGAAGGCAATCCAGATGCCGTCAATACATCAATCAATCCATCTTTAAGGCCAGAGTTAGCAATAATGCCCGCCAATGTACCTGTACCAAGCAACATTACCGCGACTGGTGCCATACGGCTAAGACCGGCAACAGCGAAGTGATTGGTATCTGCAAAGCGCCCCATTACTACGGCACCGATAAGTCCACCTAAAGGAAGCGCAATTAATGGGTCAACGTTAATACCAGCTATCGGGCGTAGAGACAGCAGTGCAATCGCAACCAATGGTGCAACAATCGCTGCCTTAAAAGCAGGTAGGCGCGAATGATCCACTTCTACCACTTCACACGCATCTACTTTAGAGCCTTTGTTTACAAGCTTTTTCGCAATGAAGTAAGCCAATACCAAGCCGCACAAACCAGGAATTACACCTGCCGCCATCACCGATGTCAGTGGGACATTAAACGCGTCGGCTGCTGCAATCGCGTTCGGGTTTGGTGACATCACATTACCCGCTTTACCACCGCCCACCATGGCTAGCAAAATTGCGGTCTTAGAGATATCAGCGCGGCGTGCAATGGCGAGTGCAATTGGTGCCACCGTAATAACAGCTACATCGACAAACACACCAACCGCAGTCAAAATCATCGTCGCGATAGCGAGTGCAAGAAGCGCGCGTGTTTCACCCACTTTTTTCACTATGGTTTCGGCAATCGACGTTGCCGCACCCGACTCAATCAATACGCCCGCTAGTACACCAGCGGCAAGAATACGGAGTACCGCAGTAACGATACCTTGCGCACCACCAATCATCAGTGAAACCGTGTCAGTCAGTGATACACCACCGACCACACCACCAATTAAGGCACCAATGATCATGCCGTATGCAGGCGGCACTTTTTTCAAAATAAGGGCAATGGCGACGACCAAAGCGGTCAACGCACCAAGGGTAGTGACTTCTATCATTTTGTTGTTATTTCCGATTATTTTGTGAACTGCCTGAAGAGTAAGAGCAGAGACAAATAAATTCTTTATGCAAAATGACAGATTTATTATTATCTGAAACGAACATTTTTGTGCAAATTGACAAAAACCTTCAAATAATCACACACATTTTAGGGCTAAATAAAGTTGAACTTTATGGTCTAACTTATTGATTTTTAAATCTGTAACTTCTTCAATCTTTTCTATTCGGTAACGCAATGTATTGCGGTGAATATGGAGAGCTGCACAGGTTTGAGCCAGATCGCAATCCTGAGCAAAAAATTCTTTTAACGTCTTAACCAGAACATCTTTACTGTCATGTTGCTGCAAAACTTCAATCGGGTGACTTATCTGATTGCGACGCCACTCATCTTGCTTCAAATTATCAATCAGAACCGACAGCTTATGCTCCTGATAAAATAAAATCGCGTCTTTGCTTTCATCGCTACAAGCTAGGGTCGCCTTTGCCGTTTCATAAGAGCGAGATAACCCGGTAAGGCCGGGGAAATACTCTCCCATGGCGATTTTGACCGTAAAGTCCGCCTCTTGAGCGATCCTCTTAAGCAGGCGTTTAACCCGCTTTTTCTCTTCAGCTTTGCTCCATGTATTGTCGACTAAGGTCACTGGCTTGAGCACGACAACTTCGTTTTGAGAGACAGACACAATACCAACAATGTTGTCTCGCTCTGGGTACTCCAACAGATGTACTAGCTTCTGCAACTGCTCTAACGTCAAAGGTTGACCTTGCTTAGGTATCACCTTAACTGTGGCAGCGATCCTTGGCTGAGCTAAATCCAAATCTAATCGTTCTGCTATCGATAGCAGCTGGGTTTCATTTAAGGTAGAACCCTGTATTAGCTGCAGCAGTAGCTCTTCTCTATGACGTTTATTCCACTGAATCTGAGCCATTAAATCAGCTTGCTCAACGATGAGTTCAGCGGTCATCTTAACCAGTTCGCCATAGCGTCTGACCTCTTCAGGCTGCCCCGAAATACCGACTACACCAATCACACTGTCTTGATGCAAAATAGGCAAGTTAATCCCTTCTTTTACACCAATCAGAGTACTGGCAACCGTATGATTAATTTCAACTGTTCGGTTGTCATGTATCGCCAATAAGGCGCCTTCATGGGTTCGGTGCAATCGCGCTGGATCGCTTGAGCCGATAATTATCCCGTTCTCATCCATCACATTGACAGGAAACTGGATAATTTTTGTCGCGCGCTCAACGATTTGTCTCGCGATTAACGTATTTAACTGCATCTCTTTACTCGTACTCGAAGCCTTAATCTTCCTAGGGCTAACATAGCACAACTCCCCCGCGCTTTTATTGCGCCAACAGTGCCTGCAGCTGAGTAACCAAGAAAAAATCCCGATGTAAGCACGCGAGGTGCCTGCTAAGACGAGGCCCGAATGAGCCTCTACCTGTTGCCTTACAACGGGAACGCGTACAAAAGGAGACGAAAAACTACGCGATTTAAGTAATATCAACCCGACTGATTTCCCCCACAACGGCTAGTCAGCAAGATTGATATATAGATACCAATCACCACCAATTGCTTGTCGTGATTGGTATGGGATAGCGAGGGAGAGGAGTCCTTGCTATCCCAGACGGAAACTAGAGGCAGTAGACCCTAATCTCGAATCGAATGTCCTGAGCGCTTCTCAATCGCTTTAATCAGCGCTGAGTGATCCCAGTCCTGTCCGCCTTGAGCCGCACACTCTTCAAACAGCTCTTGCGCATTTTGCGTATTAGGCAGTGCAACTTCCAACTCTTTGGCACCCGTTAGCGCTAGATCTAAGTCCTTCTGGTGCAACGAGATTCTGAAACCAGGGTCAAACGTGCCTTCAATCATACGCTCGCCGTGGACTTCTAAGATCTTAGAACTTGCAAACCCACCAAGCAGCGCTTGGCGCACACGTGCTGGATCAGCGCCCGCTTTTGAAGCAAACACCAGCGCTTCAGAAACCGCTTCAATGTTAAGTGCCACGATAATCTGATTGGCGACCTTACAAGTTTGGCCCGCACCGTTTTCTCCGACTAGCGTGATGTTTTTGCCCATCACCTCAAATAGAGGGCGAGCTTTATCAAACGCTTCTTGCGCTCCACCAACCATGATGCTTAGCGTAGCGTTAACCGCACCGACTTCACCGCCAGATACTGGTGCGTCTAGGTACTTTGCACCACTTTCATTGATGCGCGCAGCAATCGCTTTGGTTGCCATTGGTGAGATTGAGCTCATATCGATCACAAGCTTACCTTCAGCACCACCTGCATTCAGGCCGGCTTCAACACCTTTCTCGCCAAATAGCACATCTTCCACTTGTGGTGTGTTTGGCACCATAAGGATAATAACGTCTGCTGCTTCAGAGGCTGCTTGCGCAGAGTTAACAACTTGAGCTCCCGCATCCACCAAGTCTTTTGGCGCGGGATTAAAGTGATCAGATAGCACAATGTCATAACCGGCTTTTTGCAAGTTCGCTGCCATTGGGCGGCCCATAATACCTGTACCAATAAATGCAATTTTCATATTCTGTTCTCCGTAACGTTAGCCCACCCTTTGGTGGGCACAGACCGCACTTAGCGGTATAGGTTGATCCAATCTAAGCCTTCAGTGGTGGTGGTTTTCGGCTTGTACTCGCAGCCAACCCACCCTTGATAACCAAGCTCATCAAGATGTTTCAAGACGAATGGGTAGTTAATCTCCCCAGTACCCGGTTCATGTCTGCCTGGGTTGTCGGCTAACTGCACATGGGCAATTTGGTCGATGTTGGCACTCATGGTTGGCGCTAGGTCCCCTTCCATGATTTGCATGTGGTAGATGTCGTACTGAATGAACAGGTTGTCACTACCCACTTCTTTAATCACCGCTTTCGCCTGCTCAGTGGTGTTGAGGAAGAATCCCGGGATGTCACGCGTATTGATGGCTTCAATCACTAAGCGAATGCCAGCCTCTTTTAGAGCCTGCGCGGCATAACGTAGGTTGATAACAAATGCCGCGTGCGCATCATGTTGGCTTACCCCTTGTGGAACGATCCCTGCGAGGCAGTTGATTTGGGTATTACCCAATACTTTGGCGTATTCAATAGCCTTGGCGACGCCTGCTTGGAACTCTTCAATTCGGTTTGGGTCCACCGCGATACCGCGCTCGCCCGCCTCCCAATCGCCGGCCGGAAGGTTGAACAGCACTTGGGTAAGTTGGTTTTCATCCAGTTTCTCCTTGATTTGAGCGGCTTCTAAGGCGTAAGGAAATAAATACTCTACACCACTAAAACCCGCCTTTGCTGCGGCCTCAAAGCGATCTTCGAAGTCCAGTTCGGTAAACAACATGGATAAATTTGCTGCAAACTTTGCCATTTTGATTTCCTTATTCTGTTAGCTGTTGTTGATTAACGCCGTTGGTGCGTCGTCAGCGCTTTCTGCCAAGGCTTCGAACTCATTGATTGAGTCAATCTCGACGCCCATCGCAATGTTGGTTACACGCTCTAGAATCACTTCAACCACAACAGGCACCTTGTGCTTGTTCATTAATTCTTTCGCTTTAGCAAACGCCTCTTGCATCTGCTCTGGGTCAGTCACTCGAATCGCTTTACAACCTAAGCCCTCAACAACCGTCACATGGTCAACACCGTAGCCGTTAAGCTCTGGTGCGTTCTGGTTCTCAAACGACAGTTGAACACAGTAATCAATGTCGAACTGACGCTGCGCTTGGCGAATCAGACCAAGGTAAGAGTTGTTTACCAAAACATGGATATACGGCAGGTTAAACTGCGCGCCAACCGCCAGCTCTTCAATCATGAATTGGAAATCGTAGTCACCAGAGATCGCAACGATATCGCGATTAGGATCCGCAGCACGTACACCAAGTGCGGCAGGTGTCGTCCAACCTAGCGGGCCAGCTTGACCACAGTTAATCCAATGACGTGGCTTATACACGTGTAGGAACTGCGCTGCGGCAATTTGAGAAAGACCAATCGTGCTGACGTAACAAGTATCGCGACCAAACGCTTTGTTCATCTCTTCATAAACGCGCATTGGTTTAATCGGTGCATCGGTATAGTGAGTTTTACGTAACATCGTTGCTTTACGCTGCTGACATTCGCCAACCCACGCGCTACGGTTTGGTAATTTACCTGCGTCACGCCATTCACGCGCCACTTCCACCAGCAGTTCAAGTGCTGCTTTGGCATCAGAAACAATGCCAAGATCCGGACAGAACACACGCCCAATTTGAGTCGGCTCTATATCAACGTGAACGAACTTACGCCCTTTGGTATACACATCCAAAGACCCCGTGTGGCGGTTAGCAAATCGGTTACCAATACCAAACACAAAATCGGATTCAAGCAAAGTTGCGTTGCCGTAACGATGCGCCGTTTGCAGACCAACCATACCTGCCATCAGTTCATGGTCATCCGCGATGGAGCCCCAACCCATCAGAGTTGGAATCACTGGAACACCTGTAATTTCAGCGAATTGTTGCAGTAACGCTTCAGCTCCCGCATTAATAACACCACCACCAGAAACGATCACTGGGTTAGCAGACTCACACATCATTTCGATGGCTTTTTCTACCTGAGCACGTGTTGCTTTTGGTTGGTATGCCTCTAACGGTTCATAAGTATCAATATCAAACTCGATTTCCGTCAGCTGAACATCTAACGGTAAGTCAATCAGTACCGGGCCAGGTCTGCCTGAGCGCATTAGGTGAAACGCCTGCTGGAATGCACGTGGCACCTGTGCTGGCTCTAGTACGGTTGTCGCCCACTTAGTGACGGGTTTGGCAATAGACTCTATATCTACTGCTTGGAAATCTTCTTTATGCAGGCGAGCTCGTGGCGCTTGCCCTGTAATACAAAGGATTGGAATTGAGTCCGCTGATGCAGAATACAATCCGGTGATCATATCGGTACCTGCGGGACCCGATGTGCCGATACACACGCCGATGTTACCTTGATTGGTACGCGTGTAACCTTCTGCCATATGCGAAGCACCTTCCACATGGCGAGCAAGTACGTGATCAATACCACCGAGCTTTTTCATTGCCGCGTACATTGGGTTAATCGCTGCGCCAGGAACACCGAAGGCAATGTCTACACCTTCCTTCTTAAGTACTTCTACCGCCGCCTCAATTGCCTTCATCTTTGCCATGCGAACCTCCATTTCGATTGTATACAATTCAAAGATACTTTGTGTACTATGAATCATATTTAGAATTTGGCAACCCCTAAATGCAACATTTTTTCAACATAGAGCCATTGCTCGAAGCGAACACTAACCCCGAAAACCCTAGAAATCATTGCTTTATATAAAATATCTTTACATGAAAATATTTTTCTAAGAGAGCAAATGAAAAATAAATGTTAAATACCCTTTGATTGTTTACATGAATTGAAATATAAGTATTCGTGCAACATGATTTTTGTACACAAAATCATTCGATATTGTTTAAAGGAGACGAACAATGAGTCTGAACGATGTAGCAGAAAGAGAAGAAACCGCCTGTCTGCGCGTAGTCGGTAACATGGACAACCCTGAATACCAAACCATCCTTAACAAAGAAGCGCTCTCATTCTTAACCAAGCTGATTAAGAAGTTTGCTCCACGCCGAGATGCACTACTTGCTGCTCGCGAAGAGCAACAAAAGCGTTTTGATGCTGGCGAACTACCGAATTTCCGTGCGGATACACAATCTATTCGTGACAACAAGAGCTGGAAAGTCGCCACTCCGCCACCTGAACTGTTAGACCGTCGAGTAGAAATAACCGGGCCGATTGATCGCAAAATGGTGATCAACGCACTGAATTCAGGTGCTAAGGTCTTTATGTGTTGTTTTGAAGACGCCTCTTCCCCTACTTGGGAGAACATGGTCCAAGGGCAGATAAACTTGCGCGATGCCAATGCCCGCACAATTAGTTATCACGATGAAGCAAAAAACAAACATTATCAGCTCAGTGATGACCCAGCCCTACTGATTGCCCGTCCGCGAGGCCTGCACCTGCCGGAGCAATCGATCCAATTTGACGATAAACCCATTCCTGGTTGCTTGATGGATTTCGCGCTCTACTTCTACCACAACTACCTATCACGAGCAGAGCAAGGACTTGGGGTTTACTACTACATTCCTAAGCTAGAAAGCATGGAAGAATCACAATGGTGGGATGACGTTTTCTCTTTCACTGAAGATTACTTTGGTGTCGAACGAGGCACGATTCGTGCGACCGTTCTGATTGAAACGCTACCTGCCGTATTCCAAATGGACGAAATGCTTTACGCCATGCGTGACCATATCGTCGCAATGAACTGCGGCCGCTGGGATTATATCTTCAGTTACATCAAGACCCTCAAAAACCACACCGACCGCATTCTTCCAGACCGACATGTGGTTGGGATGGATAAAGAATTCCTTAATGCCTACAGCCAACTGTTAGTACGTACTTGCCATCAGCGTGGCGCCTTGG
The DNA here is from genome assembly GCF_028551255.1 of Vibrio tubiashii. Taxonomy (NCBI): domain Bacteria; kingdom Pseudomonadati; phylum Pseudomonadota; class Gammaproteobacteria; order Vibrionales; family Vibrionaceae; genus Vibrio; species Vibrio tubiashii. Next base: position 1,611,389 of record NZ_CP117030.1, read on the forward strand.
CAATGGGCGGTATGTCAGCCTTCATCCCAGCCAAAGATCCTGCAGAGATGGAGCGAGTGACCGCCAAAGTGATCGAGGATAAAGAGCGTGAATCGCGCAATGGCCACGACGGAACTTGGGTTGCACATCCAGCGCTCGTCGATTTGGCAATGTCTGTATTCGATAAAAATCTTGGCGGAAAGCCAAACCAACTCGATTTTGTCAGCCCAACACATGAAATTGGTGCTGATTTGCTGCTAAAGCCGTGTGAAGGGACACGCGATGAAGCTGGCGTTCGTAAGAATATCCGTATTGCGCTTTATTACATCGAAGCTTGGATTCAAGGCCATGGCTGTGTGCCGATCTATGGCTTGATGGAAGATGCCGCAACGGCAGAGATCTCGCGCGCTAATATCTGGCAATGGATTCATCACTCGGTCGAGCTTGATGATGGGCAAACCTTTACTAAAGAGCTTTTCCACCAATGGCTGTATCAAGAGCTCAACACTATCAAACAGGAAGTGGGCGATGCTCGATTCGCAGCTGGCCGCTTTGAACAAACCGCTGACCTTTTCTTCGAGCTGTCAACAGCGAAAGAGTTCGCCACCTTCCTGACCTTACCAAGCTATCAGCTTCTTAACGGGGCTGCGTAATACCAACCTAGTTCGTCTATGCGAGCTAGGGCGGTAGAACATTAACAGGAGATAACATGGGAAGTTTAACTCTAGATCAAGCACTCTCCGTCATTGACGGTACCTTTCAGGCAGGTTCAAAGAGCAAAAGCGCACCGCTCACGGTCGCCGTTCTCGACAGTGGAGGGAAACTCATCTCTCTACAACGCCAAGATGGTTCTAGTATGATGCGACCAGATATCGCGATTGCTAAAGCTTGGGGCGCACTAGCGCTCGGGTGTTCTTCGCGAAAGCTCGCTCAGGATGCTGACAATCGACCTGCATTTATCTCCGCTGTTAATGTTCTCGCACACGGTAATATGGTTCCGGTTCCAGGAGGATTGCTCATTCGCGATGCCGAGAAAAACATTCTCGGTGCAGTTGGGGTCAGTGGTGATCTCTCTGATATCGATGAAAGCTGCGCACTCGGGGGAATTGACCACGCCCAGCTTTATTGTGATGACGCCGTATCTTAGCACTGACTAACAAAGCAAAACAAAACGCCCTCAGCTGCACACGCAAATGAGGGCGTTTTTCTATTTCGTCTTTTCGAGGAGATTACTCGTATTGAGTGAGCCAGCCTTTCAAGATAGTGTTCATCTGTTTCTTCTGATTAGCATTAATGCCTTTAACCAGCTTTTCCTGTACTGCGGCGTGCTCTTCAATAATTTTGTCGATCAGCACATAACCATCTTGGCTCAGCTCAACCGTCACACTGCGACGGTCTTCTTTACTGTGCTCGCGGCTGATCAAACCTTTAGACTCAAGCTTATCTAATCGGTTCGTCATCGCGCCAGATGTCAGCATCATAGAATCAATCAGCTCTGAAGGGGTAAGGCGAAAAGGTTTACCACTACGACGCAAAGTCGCCAACACGTCGAACTCCCCAAGTTTCAAGTCATAGCGCTTATGTAGCTGAGCCACTTCTGTCTCCATATACTTGGCAATACGCATCAATCGACCCATTATCGCCATAGGTTCAGTTTCTAGCTCTGGCTTTTCCTTAGCCCACTGGTCTACTACTCTATCAATAGCGTCCATGAATATTTGTCTCCAGTAACAAAATGCTGTTTTGAATATCTTAACATAAAGATACTTTACAAACAGCGTTTTTAGGCGTACATTCCTCACAAAAGTATCTTAACGTAAAGATAGTTGTTATGAATATATTACTTGCCATGATTCCGGCGTTCTTTTGGGGAACCACTTATGCCGTCACGCAATACACACTTGCGGACTGGCCTCCCCTATTACTGGGTGCGATCCGTGCTCTACCAGCCGGACTTCTGTTGTTGGCATTTAAGCCAAGCCTGCCGAAAAAAGGCGACTGGCAGATTTTGTTTAGCTTAGGTTTGATCAATATTGCGACCTTCTTCGGGCTGATCTTTGTCATGGCGCTGACGTTGCCTTCTGCCATTTCTGGTGTTGGCATGATCTCAGTGCCTGTATTTGCGATGCTCTACAACTGGTTAATCAACAAACATCGCCCAGGCTTGATCCAGTCGGTATGTGGTGCCACCTTGATCGTGCTCGCTTGGATGCTGTTTGACCCAAGTTCAATTAGCCTAAATCCGATTGGTTTGGGGGCTATGCTCGCGGCGATCATGTGTATTGTGGTTGGCAGCTCGATCACTAAATCACTCGGCAATCGTATGCACTGGTGGACAGTCTTAACCTGGCAGCTCATCCTCGGTGGTGTGATTCTGTCTATCGCCGCAGGTGTTCAAGGGGCAATGGAACCGGCAAAATACGCTGCGATTTTCAACAACTTCTCAATGACCAATCTGTCTGGTTTGTTATGGGTTGTCGGGCTTAACACGGCACTAGGATACGGCATGTATGTGTGGCTATTGCAACGTATGTCTGTGGTCGACTTTACCTTTGGAGGTATCGCCAATCCTATCGCGGGTATCGTGTCTGGACTTATCTTGCTCGGTGAATCCTTTACCCCATTCCAGTACAGCTTGATGATCGGCATGATTGTGATGTCTTTGTTACCTCAAGCGATACTCGCCATAAGACAAAACAGGCCAGCGCCCGCTGAGTGCCAAAGCTAATAGGCACAAATTATCTCTCAAATAGCCGCGCCACTAAGCGCGGCTTTTTACTTTTTAAAACGATTCCTACGTGATTGCTATACTGACTAAGCTCATTTTAGAAAGGTGGAAGCAATGTGCGGAAGACTCAATGTCATCGACGATCCCTTGTGTAATATCGTCTGTGAACAGCTTGGCTTAAATTTTAATACTCATAGCAACAACGATTTACGTCCAACAGAACAGGTGGCTTGTTTAGCCAGTGATGGTAGCAAGCTACAACAGCGTAACCTCGCTTGGGGCATTAAGCCTGACTGGGCAAAGCGAGTTATCATTAACGCCCAAGCAGAAACTGTTTCACAAAAGCCCACCTTTGCCAGTTCGTTTCAGTTCAGTCGAGTGATTGTCCCATGCAGTGGCTGGTATGAGTGTCGTGAGGAACAAGGACGAAAGGTGAGATATCTATTTGAGCAGCCAAACAAAGGAGCTCTGTACATGGCAGCTATCGCACTCGAAAACAACTCAAAAGTCGTCACACTCACCACGAAACCCAATTCGCAATGCGCTCAATATCATCACCGCATGCCGCTAATGATTGACGCAAACCATGTTCTCAACTGGGTGACAGGAACCGCAGAGCAAGCTCACGCTTTATTAAATATTGAATACAATCAATCATTAACGATAAGCTAGCCTCCATAAACTCACCGTGTAGATTTTGCTCAAGCTCTCACCACCAAAAGGAGCCCTATTATCATGCACCCTTGGAATGCGTCAGTAAAAACAGCGTTAGAGCCCTTAGCCAACCATGACAACGCGCTGCAAATGAAATCCTACATGCGCGGCCAATTTCAGTTCTATGGTATTCAATCAACCCAAAGAAGAGAGGCATTAAAATCGTTGTTCGCTAAGCAGCAACTGCCCTCGGATAAAGAGCTCTCCGTCATCGTGAAGGAGCTTTGGCAGCTGCCAGAGCGTGAGTTTCAAATGGTCGCCGTCGACTTACTGATAAAACGTAAAAAGCTGCTCCCCGCGACTTTTTTAACTGAGTTGGAATGGCTGATCACAAGCAAATCTTGGTGGGACACGGTAGACATGCTCGCCACACATATCGCTGCAGCTCTCTTTAGCAATCACCCCAAACAAACTCTCGAATACTTAGAGCGTTGGCGTCATTCAGACAACATTTGGTTAAGGCGTACAGCGATACTTTACCAACTAAAATTCAAGCAACAGACCGATGAAAAGCGATTGTTTGAAACCATAAAAGAGAATCAAACCGACAACGAGTTCTTTATTCAGAAAGCCATTGGTTGGGCGTTAAGGGAGTACTCAAAAACTAACGCCACAGCCGTCGTCGAATTTATTGCTCAGCAAGACATTAGTGGTTTGGCAAAACGAGAAGGGCTTAAATGGCTCGATAAAAACAGCAAGGCAAACAGTTAACTCGTTACTCTAATATGGAGCTTGAGTGCACTTCTGCCTTGCTAGATTCAACGCTCTATTCGGCTTAGAAAATCGGCTTTTTCTTGTCCTTCACATAGAAAAACAAGCTGATCACGACAAACAAAAACGTAAAGTAGTAGAAGAATGAAGAAAGAGCGGCAATGAAGTCGATGTGTTGCTCTATCTGCTCTTGGCTATAATTTTTCGACAGTAATTTGTAGTAGTAAGCGTACAAAATACCAATCATCCCATAGCCAAGATTAAACATCAGCCCTTTAAAGCTCAATACTGTGGCTCGGTTGTGTGATTCGGTGTTTTTGTTGAGGTGGTTGCTAATGAAGATATTCATCGTCATTATGATGAAGATTAATAGCAACGCCGGAATCACCCCGTAAATTGACCAGCCTAAGCTAATCCAATAATAGGTCGCCATCGTCGCGATGCCCATAATGGCAATAAACCTTCTCGGAGCGATACTTTCTGCCAACTTTCGACTTTGCCCCGCTAATACTATTTGCAGCAAACTTACCCCCGCGCCAATCAACCCGAAGTAGATGATGGGGATATCAATCGCTCGATAGTACTGACTGTTCATGGTTAAAAACATCCGTGAAGTGTGCTCAAACAGGCTGTAGTAAAGCAGAATAAACAGAACATAGGGGGTTGAAAGAACCCACTTACCCGTATTCATGGTGAGCTTAAGGCTCGCGATTGTTGTTGCCAACTTACCGCTGTCACTTGGCAACGTCTTCCTCTCTTCCCTCATGCTAAATGCCGCGTACATAGCGATAAGAGCAACAAACAAGGTCGCATAAACAGGTATGCGCATTATATCCTGAGTCGTTTCTGGCGCTGAGAACCCCAGTAGATGATAGACAGAAGCCATAAAGTTAACGTCGTACATTGCAGCGCCTACCAAGGTCACAACTATGCCGACACTTGAAGCGATACGTAACTGAATCTGCAACACTCGCGGCCAAAGATCTTCTTTTCCCTGCTCTTTAAGCGTGTCATAAGCCAGTGCTTCATCGGCACCACTGGCCAATGCCATAGCTAAACCGCTCAAGACCCGGTTTACCAAAAACACCATGAAGACTAAGGTGGAATTGCCAGTCGGAACAAAGGCGATCATGGCGATTTCTATAAACATGACAATTGAGGACAGCACCACCAGCTTTTTACGCCCTAGAGTATCGGCAAATGCTCCAGATGGTACTTCTGCTAGAACGATGGTTGCCGCCCAAACGACATTGAGCATGGCAAACTGGGAAAGGGTCAAACCATAATCTAAGTAGAGTAAAGTGAAGACTGGATAGTAAAAGCGCGCAAAGTAGCTGCTGCGAAACATTAAGAAGCTGCGAACGTTGCGGATTTGAAGAATTTCTTTGAGAGTCATTGAATACTCAGCAGTTTGTATAACATAAGATTATGTATATACCCTTTTTTGATTGGACTCTAGAATCTTTACTAAGTTGACCAAGTCAAACACATCAAGCGATAAACAGATTCCATTATTAGACAACCTCCCTACTTGAGATTTTACACTGTAAAGCAGCTACATTACGTAACTAAGAAGTTTCGCTAAACGATAGCAACTAACCGAAATATGATAACTAAGAATTCAACTTTATTATTGGCATATGCCAATAATAAATCGCTATAGTGCTCTAAATTTCAATGAGTTTTGGAGCCAGCATGATCTACGCAATTCCTTGTATTAACAATGTGGTAAGTAATCACTTCTCTCGCTGCCAGCAAATCGCCATCATTGATTCCATCACGCGGCAAACACAGTACCTCTCTATCTCTAAGGATGAATCTTGTTGTAGTGCCAAGAAAAAGTGGCAACAGGTTATCGCTAGTTACAAAGTAGATGTTGTTGTAGTGAGAAACATTGGCCAAAATATGCTCAAAGGGCTGTTTCAATCTAAAGTTAAAGTGTTAGCCACAAAAGCGAAGCAAGATGTGCACAGCATCAATTTTGCCGAGCTGATTGCAGTAGAGAGTTTGGATTACGGTCGAATATCACCAAAGAAAAAAGCTTGTGGCAAAAACAACGCCACTCTCGCTTTGGCACCGTCGCAACCAAACTGGCGTTCAATCCGGAGGATTAGACGATGACGTTACTACTTACAGTACTTATTTTCGTGAGCTTTATTGCCTTAATGGCGATCGGAGTGATGTTCTCTCGCCGACCAATTCAAGGCAGTTGCGGTGGGTTATCGAAACTAAACATCACTAGGGAATGCGACTGCAAAGATGTGTGCGAAGGGACAAAGCGAACACTTTATCAAATCAAAGAGCCTGAGTAGCTCAAGTCTATTGAAGTTTTAGGGCATGACCTTGGATGATGCTGCTAGCAACCTTTTGCCTAGCGCGTTTAATGATGTTTCCAAACGTTTGGCGCGACACCTGCATTTGCACGGAGGCATCAATCTGATTCAGTCCTTCTTGATCGGCAAGTCTCAGTGCTTCTAGTTCATCCGGCAATAGCTCAACAATCTGTAACTCATCCATAGTCACACCATTGGGTTTGTAAAAAGCATGAGCTGCATGAGTGCAGATGTGACGATGTTTCTTAGGACGAGCCATGTTGAGTATCCAGAGGTAAAAATCCAGTTTGAATAACGCAAGATTGTAACAAGGGAGCGCATAAGAAACCATGCAGCTGGAAACTAGCGACTGTAGGCCGCTAGTTAAGGGAGTACTTTAACTCGATAAATTACGCAGTTTTGGATCGTCGGTTAGGTATTCAACAAACTCAATCTCAAATCCTGCAGGATCAACGAAATAGACATTTTTACGGTAAGGTTCTTCAGCGCCCGGTTTTGCGATAGGATAACCCGCTTCAACCAATCGGCCGATCACCGCATCAATGTTATTGGTGACATAAGCAAAGTGGGCTAGTCCTACCTGATGACCAGCCAGTTCTCGATTGTTTCCTTCACCGTGGTCACTCATTGCAATATATTGGTATTCATCGCCAAAATGCAGCCAGTTTCTCGGTTTGCCACTCCACTCTCCTTGTCCTTCATCTCGCACCGACCAATGTGGAAATGCCGCTTGATAGAACTTCAACATCTCAGGGATGTCCTTAACCACTAAATTAACATGCTCTAGTTGAATCATTGTTTTCTCCTTATCAATTCCTAGCCAACAAAAAGCATGCTAAAACCTCAACTAAGGTTGAGGTAAAGAACTTTTTTCATTTAATTCAAAACAATGTTTATTGGATACTTACATACGTAAAACCACTTCCTCTAGTCGACGTAAATCGCTTTATCAGGACAGCGGAAGTATTCAAAGATCATTGCGATATCTTCAGGCAGCACTCGCCCTTGTGAAAGTTGTGGTAATTGTTCGGGTAAGAAGAAATCGATCTCTGAGATTTCGATATTGGTCGTTGGCTCGCCAGACACGAAATCACATAGAAAAAACAGCTTATAGATATGAAATGGATACTCAGGCTGATAATTGTGGACGGCTCTGTCTTTTACTGCAATAAGCCGCGGGTTCTCAACCACAAAGCCAGATTCTTCGAGAACTTCGCGAACGACACCTTGCTTGGGTGTTTCGCACACATCGCCCCATCCACCAGGCAAAGTCCAGCAATCATCTTCACGCTCTCGAACCAACAGTATCTTGCCATCTTTGATGACTCCAGCACGCAAATCTATCTTAGGTGTCGGGTATCCGCTTTCTGGGATAAACAGCTTCTCTACTGCAGCAACAGGCGCATCGCTTAAGTGCGCGAACATCTGATGAGCAATGTGGTCAAGTTGCTGGTAGCGCTCTAAATCATACTTATCATGACCGTAGCTTTCTCCCGCTTGTGAGATCGCTTTAATCTGCTTTGCCCAATTCAGCCATGGTTGCATTGGAGACTCCGTTTTGCTTATTGCTGTTCGATAGGTTTAATCACTCGACACGGGTTACCTGCTGCGACAACGTTAGCTGGAATGTCTTTGGTCACAACACTTCCCGCTCCAACCACACTATTTTCACCGATAGTAACGCCAGGGCAGACGATCACACCACCGCCAAGCCAAACATTGTCGCCAATAGTAATCGGTGTACCAAATTCGACGCCTTCTTCCACACGACCTTTCACGTCGAGCGGGTGACCTGCGGTGTAGATTTGTACGTTAGGGGCAAAGAGGACGTTATCACCGATATGAACTTCAGCCACATCCAACACCACGCAGTTGAAATTAGCGTAGAAGTTTTTGCCGAGTTTTATGTTCGAGCCATAGTCACAACGAAATGGAGGTTCTAGGTACGCGTCTTTAGAGTCAGGGATCAACGTATCAATCGCGCTGCGCCACTCTTGGGTATCTGGAATACTATTGTTGAGCTTTTGCAGAACTTTACGACATTCAATTCGTTCGTTGTATAGCTCTTTGTCCCACGCATCATATGGCTCGCCAGCGAGCATTTTCTCTTTTTCGCTTCTCATATCACTTACCAGTCAATCTTAAAATAACCATCGAAATATCGCATACCAATGTCAGCTTATAAAAAGATTAAATCACTAAATTAACACAGCGTGTGATAGGTCACTTTTTGCGTCATATCGACGTAAACAGGTGGTTGTAAGTAATTACTCACTGTTATGCTTTCAAAGGTTAAGATTAGCCTTTAGCCGATTTCGATAATAACAACTCATAGAAGCATTTGGCGGCTGGACCGGTTTTGGCTCCCTTAGGAAGCGTAATATGCAGCGGGACTTGATACCTTTCATTGTGCTCGACTTTAAGCACCTTAAGCTGACCAGTGTTTCTTAACTTAATGATGTGCTCTGGTAAACGGCAAAAACCGACGCCTTGCTCCACCGCTCGAAATGCATGATCAAAATTATCAACGGTTATCCGCTGATTCGCTTTTAGCCAACCGACATTTTGCTCTTTGTTCTCAACCTGAGTAGCCCCCAGATCGCGAATGACAACTTGGCAATGAGTGGCAAAATCCGCCATACAAACCTGACTTTGACTTGCTAGTGGGTGCTTACTTGAGACAACGGGCAACATACTCGTCATCGAAAAAGCTTGAGCCGGGTAATTGGTCACCGGCAAAGTAATAATCGCAATATCAGCTTGCTCGGTGGTCACCATTTCGGCCGTTTTAGATAAAGATGTCTCTACTACTTGAATCGAGGTAATACTGTTTCGACTAAGATACTCTGCCATCGGTTGATAGAGCAGGCTTGGGTCGCAAAGGTGATCCATCGCGACTGTAATCTGTGACTCGACACCCGCTGAGATTTGTTGGCTTAAGTCTTCCAGATCTCTTGCCTGTTCAAGCATACTGCTCGCCCTTCTAAGCAATGAACGGCCATGCTCTGTGACTGTGGCACGTCTTCCCTTAACCTCCACCAGCTTAACGCCCAGTTGGTCTTCAAGCTTTTTGATCGAGTAAATCAGAGTTGTATGGCTTTTGTTTAAAGCCGAAGCCGCGGCTTGAATACTGCCTGCCTGATCCACTTCTTTCAGCGTAACCCATTGCTCAAGGGTACTTTTCAGCCTCATCGCATTACCTGTCAGTTTTTTAGACATTTATACACAATATTATGAACTTTTCTGTTCAATTTATATAGACAACAATATCTCCATCGAACAGCAACACGCGTTCACAACAGACAGCAATCGGAGAAACTAAGATGAAATTACTACAAGTCGATTTTGAATATCATGGTCCTATGGGCGAAGAGATGTCTAAAGCATTGGTTGGTCTAGCGGAGTCAATTAATCAAGAGCCCGGCATGATCTGGAAAATCTGGACGGAAAAAGAATCTGAAAAGCTAGGTGGTGGTATCTACCTTTTCCAAGATGAGGTCAGCGCACAAAATTACCTAGACATGCATGCTGCGAGACTGAAAGAAATGGGCGTAGCAGAAGTACGTGGCGTTATTTTTGACATCAATCAGCCACTGACTGAAATCAATCGTGGGCCAGTTGGCCTGTAAGGAACCACTATGACGAACAGACTGTTTTTAACCTTACACGGCAGCATCTACACTGTGTTTGCATTCGCACTGTTTTTTCTGCCAGCCATAATGTGGCCAATGTATGGCGTTGAGATTAACGATAAGTACGCTTACTTCCTGTCACAGCACACAAGTATCTTTCTCGGAGGCGTAGCGGCAGTAAGCCTGTTTCTAAGATCAATAGAGCACAAAGAGACAATGCAACAGCTACTCAAAGCGCTGCTTGTCACCAACCTTCTCGGTGTCGCAATAACTGGCTATGCTGGATTTATAGGGATCTTTGTCGGCTTCGGTTGGAGCGATCCGGCCTTCTTCGCTCTGTTGTCACTATTAAGCTATTGGCAGCTGAGAGCCCAAAAGAATTGAAAACAGTGGCACTTTGGGCATGGTCTAAAAGCTACGCCCAAAGTTGTCCTATTTCGTCACGATAAACTTACTGTAAGTGCTAACTTTACCGTTGATGTATTCGATTCCGCAGTGAATGTTTTCTAGGTTACTGCCAACGATTTGATACTCAACAATAAACTCACCACTTATGACTTTTATAAACAAGAAGCCTTCCATCACTTTCCACAAGCCCTGAAGTGATTTGTCACTGAAGAGATCTTTCTCCGACAAAGTACCGTTTGGGTTGAGCCTGATCTGTGAGGCAAAGCCATCAACATTTACTTTTACCCAAGTCTGTTGATGGACTTCATAACTTAGAATTTTACGGCGCTGTTTCACCCACTCTTTTAGCTCTTGTTCTTGGGTAGGAGTTAAGCTTGGTAGATCTTCCATCTCCAGTAGAGTGTGGTGTTTTTCGTACCAAAACAGTTGTAAGTGAAGCAGTTTCATTCTTGTATGCAGCTTATAGATAGGAAAGTCAGCGCAACTGTGCTCCAACTCAGACTTGAAGTCAAATCTTATGCATTCGATTGAAAATGTGCAGCGCAATACGGGGGGCTTGCACTGCACTATCCCATAAAAGGGGATGAAAGGCGCTCTGATTAAGCGCCGGAGCATGATGCCCTTGTGCTAGGCACCTTTATTCAATGCTAAGCTGCAAATAGCTTTGGCAAGTCAGCATGATCACAAGCTTGATTTAATCGACGCTGAGCAGTGAGAATATTCTGTTTCCAATTATCATCCTGAGCCCACATTTCAATGACCAAAGGGACGACGCATTCTGTCTTCTTGAGGGTATCGAATATCGAGTTGAAATCGACCTCGCCTTCGCCGATAACCAAATCGCGAAATTGCCCTTTATAATCTGAAGTCACTCGATAGGTGTCCTTAAGGTGAATTTGAGTGATGTGTGGTTTACTCAATTTCAGCTCAGCTACGATATCATAGTTCCAACCAGAGATGTTGCCAACGTCAGGGTAAGCCGTAAAATAAGGAGAATCGACCTCTCGGCTTAATACCTCAAATTTACTCAATGAATTCAGGTAGTCGGTATCCATGATCTCGACAGCAAGCATGACACCGGCTCTTTCAGCTAGCTTCGCTGACTGCTTCATTCCTTGAATAAACCGCTGGTGAGTCGTTTGATTGGCTGGCTCATAATAGACATCATAGCCTGCTAGCTGAATCGTACGCACGCCTAGTTTGTATGCCAATGAGATCGCTTTCTCCATATGCAGTAAGGCTTGCTCGCGAGTGTCAGGATCAGCTGAGCCGAACGGGTATTTGCGATGAGCGCTTAAACACATCGATTGAAGAGGAACCCCATAACGTTCGCACTGGTGACGCAGAGCATAAATGGTTTCATCATCCCAATCTAAGCGGCTGCGACGTTCGTCAGATTCATCCACAGAGATCTCTAAAAAATCGAATCCTAGCTCTTTGGTCGTTTTAAGCTTTTCTTCCCAACTTAGCTCGTTAGGTAGGGCCTTTTCATACAAACCGACTCGGTGGCGTTGAAGATTTTGATACATAGACGACTCCTAATTCCAGAAGCGGTCAATTTGGGCACGAAGTGCTTCAGCGGTTTGCTTACCCTGCTCACCCGCTAGAGCTCGACCCGCAATAAAAGTTTTGGCCTTGATACCCTCAAATAGGTAAAGGTCTTCAGGCACGATACCGCCGGTGATAGATAACTCTAGACCGAGTTCAGACAAGGCACGCATTTTTTCCAAATCTTGTTCGGTCCAGCCAACTCCTGCCAACTCTGCGTCACGAGAGCGGTGATAAATAGCTTGTGAGACACCTAAATCAACCCAAGCTTGAGCGTCTGCCATTGTCCAGTTACCGTAGATCTCAATCTGAATTTCGCCCTTGTGCTGATCCGCGACTTTCTTGCACGCTTCTATAGTTGCAATATGTGCGGCAGCGGAAACAGTAATCCAATCAGCTCCCGCCTCGAAGGCCATTTTGGCTAGAATGGCTCCGCCGTCTGTCGTTTTCATATCGCACACTAAAATATGATCAGGGTGATTAGCACGCAGAGTCGAAACCGCATTCATGCCCTCAGCAAATGCGAGGATAGTGCCCACTTCAATCACATCAACAAAGCTTTCAACATTGTTCGCCACTTCAATGGCTGCAGGTAAATTAGTTTGGTCTAGGGCGATTTGAATCATTGGTTTTGTCATTATCGTTATCCTTTAATTTTTTCACGTATTAGACGGGCCAAGCCATCTTGATTGTTATCTGTCGAGCACACGAGTTTGGCGTGTGACTTTACGGTGTCGTCGGCATTGCGCATTGCGACACCTAAATTGGCGTATTGAAGCATTGAGATATCATTGTGATTGTCGCCAACTGCGATCACATGATTTGCGTGGTAACCAAGTTCAGAGACATATTCAGCAAGACGGAGGCCCTTGCTGTTTCCTTTTGCGGCAAAGTCAATTCGGTTTGACCAAGAGCGCTCGCCGTTGAACTGTCGCTCAACCCAAGGGTGTTCCAACAATCTCTCCACAGAGCTTGGGCACCCCTCAACAACGAACTTCCATACATGCTCTGTCTGTTTTGCTGTTTCACTGAATGAGTCAACCTTGTATATCTTCGGACGGTGGGCTTTTGGTGCAGTTTTAGCCCAGCTTTCCAAAGCTTGCATGTAAGTTATCGGGTTGTAGTTGGAGTAAGTCATGGCGTCAGAAATATACATCACCATCTTGACTTGAAACTCACGCGCCAACTCAATAAATATCTGCACATCTTCCTTATCAATAGAGTTCTGCTTTAGAACCTTCTCATTGGCATAGTCATAGACGTACGTGCCGTTACAGCAGATGATTGGAGTGTCTAGTTCAAGCTCGTAGTAATAAGGCCTAGCAGCAGTATGATGACGCCCTGTTACCATGACGACTTTGCAATGTTGCTTGGCTTCTTTAATCGCGCGTTTAACTTCAGGATGGATCGTGTGTTCATCTGTCAGCACTGTTCCATCTAAATCTAATGCTAATACCTTGTACATGGGCTCTTCCTCCAACAAAGATTAACGCTGGCCGTAGTAAGCATTTTCACCGTGTTTACGCAGGTAGTGTTTGTCAGAGAGCTCTGGCTGAATTTTAATGCCACTATTCAGCGAGCGAGTTGCCAGCGCCATTGCCGAAATCTCTTCCAGTACTACGGCATTGTGAACCGCATCATTCGAGTTCTTGCCCCAAGAAAATGGCGCATGCCCTGCCACAATCACGCTAGGAACTGCCATAGGCTTAATGCCGCGTTGCTTGAACTCTTCAATGATGACGAGCCCAGTATTTTTCTCATACGCCCCTGAAATTTCATCGTGAGACAACTTACGGGTACAGGGAATATCTCCGTAAAAGTAGTCGGCATGAGTCGTACCGAGTGCAGGAATATCAATCCCAGCCTGCGCCCAGATAGTGGCACTACGTGAGTGAGTGTGCACTACGCCACCAACCTCTGGAAACGCTTTATAGATTTCAATATGCGTCGCTGTATCACTCGAAGGATTTAGTTTCCCTTCAATAATTTGGCCTTCTAAATCCACGATAACCATGTCGTCTGCGGTCATGGCATCGTACTCAACACCGGAAGGTTTGATTGCCAATACACCAAGTTCGCGATCTATTTCCGAAACATTTCCCCAGGTGAATGTCACTAAGCCGTATTTTGGCAGCTTGAGATTGGCTTCGAAGACACGTTGTTTTAGTGCGCTATACATAGTTTCTCCTTACGCCATTTCTGCTAGTGCTTCATCAATAACGTCAAACACATCAGTCTTAGTGCGGCAGCGGCGCAACTTGTTAAGATCAACGCCCGTTTCACTATCTTCGTCATCAAGTACGGTGGTCACTTCCATTAAGCCTTCCATATGCTCATCAGAAGAGCTGCCAGCTAACGTAATCAGTACATCAACAGGCTCATCTTCACCTTCGAAGAACACTGGCTCTTCAAGAGTAACGAGCGCAAAAGCCGTTCGAATTACGCCATCTTCTGGACGAGCGTGTGGCAGTGCTAAGTTAGGTGCAATGCAGATGTAAGGACCAAGTTTTTCTACACTATTGATGATCGCCTCATGGTAGCTTGGCAAAATCGCACCGGATGCGGTCAGCATGTCTGTACCAATGGTGATAGCTTCACGCCAATTAGAAGCAGAAGCTTGTAGTTTGATTGAGTTGTTGTCGATCAGTGATTGCTTAAAACCCATTGTTCTATCTCCAGTAACGTGCCAGCCATAACTGGCACTTAGTTATTGTTATTGGTTGTTTTATATAGAGGTTACTTTGCTCCAGCGAAGTTCTTATCGATGATGTCTAATAACTCATCACCAAAAGAGTTCGGATTGAGCATGTTCTGTACACCCAAGACAAACTTTCCTTCGCCTGGCTCCATTTCAGCAGATAAGTGTTTCGATGAGACGATGATGTCAGTCGACGCAAGCTTAGACTTGTAGTCAGATACCGCACATGAGTCCATGACATGAGGGATACCTTTTTTCTCTAGGTATTTACCAATCTTCATCTTCATCATCATTGAAGAACCTTGCCCATTACCACATACCGCTAAGATGCTTACTGGGCGAACACCGTCACTCGCTTTGATTGCTTGCTCTACCGCTTCAATCACTTCAGGTTCTTCTGTAACAGAAACAACGCCTTGCGCATCTTCTTCTGCTCGAAGCTGTTTGGACGCAAAGAACATGTATACCAGAGACAGTGCGACCAATACCCAGAAGAAGGCTTTTGACATTGAGATACCGGCAAAGATAGGTGGGAATACTAGAGCCCAGTCTGCCATACCCATCCAACCACTGAATTCCACACCATGATTGCTAATCAGCTGAATAGCCCAAGCAGAGCCAACCACTTCGATAATGCCCATCACGAAACAGATCTTCATAACCGCTTTCCAGCCACCAAAGTGGTTAGCGAACACACCAATTGTTGCGTTCGAGAAGAACATTGGAATGAAACCAGGAATGATCATGATTGGAGAGTCAGCAAGTAGCAGCGCGCCAACAGCAAGGAATTGACCAATAGCACCCCACATGAAGCCAAATACCATAGCGTTAGGAGAAAACGCGTAGATCGCAGCACAGTCGATTGCCAATACTGCATTTGGAATCACGCGTTCAGAAATGCCCTTAAACGCTTCGGACAGTTCAGCAACGAACATGCGAACACCAGCAACGATAACTTGAATCGCTACAGCAAACTTTAAGCCTGTTTCTAGGATGTAGATTGTCCAGTGCGTTTTACCCGCCATTGTTTGTAGGTTATCTAGGCCAAACGACAGCAAGATAATGCCAAAGAAAACCGTCATAACGATCGCTGTTGCAGCGATACTGTCATGGAAGATATGCAGCCATTTAGGCAGTTCGATATGGTCTACACTATCGTTCTTATCGCCAAGTTTTGGTGCAACCTTAGTCGCGATCCAAGAAGCAACCTGCTGTTGGTGACCGATAGAGAAACCAGCACCACCCGTTACTTCCTCAGTAGGCTTGAACATGATATTGGAAGAGATACCCCAATACAGCGCCATTAACACTGCTGAATATAGGATGGTCTCCCACATTGAAGCGCCAAGGATGAAGTAGAAAACAGCAACCAAACCTGCCTGTTGGAACATGATATGCCCAGTCAGCATAATGGTGCGAATGCCAGTGAAGCGGCGGAAAAGGACGAGGAGAATGTTAATGCCTAACGCTAGCAGTACTGCATAGCCAACCCAGGAATACATATCTCCCATGTTTTCCATCGTCGCCATCATGGTTGTATATGGGTCAATAACGGATCCCGTCAATCCATGATATTCCGACAACTTTTCAATGACGGGTTTAAACCCCTTAACCAATGTGCCCGCACCAACTTGGACTAGCATAAAGCCAACAATCGTTTTGATTGAGCCTTTGATTATCGTCGTAGGATCGCGTCTCAGCAGCCAATAGCCAATAAAAGTAACGAGACCAAGCAGCAAGGGGGCTTTGGTCATTACTTGGCTGTAAAATATATAGAAGATGTCGTATAAGAACTCCATATCTTTACCCCTAATAGTATTTGTAATTTTATTTGGTTCGTAGGACAGAACGTTTTCAACTTAATGTGTGAAATACGCTCTCTTTTGCTCACGAATTAAACTTTAACAATCAAAAGTAATCATTCAATGCTCATTTGTGATTATTTTGATTTTTATCAATTTTGCCCTCATTCAATGGCTGTTTTTGGGTCACCGATCACACCAAAAACCACTAAACACATAAAAATCAGTAACTTATAATTATTTGTGATTTATAAGATATTTTTGTTTCATGGTTATTTGACAATCAAACTGATGATTATTAGAATCAAAACAAATCACAAGCAATCACCAAGTAATCACAACACTTGAAAAGGTGATAAGAATGAACGAAGTACAAAGACACGACGGTATCTTGTCGTTATTAGAAGAAAATCGGACGATCAACGTCTCGCATATCATCAACAGCTTTAATGTTTCTCCTGCGACAGCTCGTCGCGACATTTCAAAGCTCGATGAGTTGGGCAAATTACGTAAAATTCGTAACGGTGCTGAGCGTATTGAGAGCCAAAAGAAAAAGTGGTCACCACTAAACATCAACAGTACTGAGCACTATGAAGAGAAGTCTCTTATAGCCTTACGTGCCGCTGAGTTGTGCGACTCGGGCGATAGCGTGGTCATCAACTGTGGTTCAACCGCATTTTTACTGGGCCAAAAGCTGTGTGGCCAAGATGTACAGATTGTCACCAACTACTTTCCATTGGCGAGCTATCTAATCAATGAAGATCATGACGATGTGATCATTATTGGTGGCCAATACAATAAAGCGCAAAACATCTTTCTTAACCCTGCTCCTGATTCGTTGGGTGGGTACGCGGGTAACTGGATGTTTACTTCTGGCAAAGGCTTAACTGAAGCGGGGCTTTATAAAGCAGACATGCTTACTGCAGTAGCTGAGCAACAGATGCTTGAGCAAATCGATAAGTTAGTCGTAGTCGTGGATAGCTCGAAAGTGGGCCAAAGAACAGGAATGGTTTTCTGCCCAGCGAGCAAGATTGATATCGTTATAACCGGTAAAGATGCCAACCCTGACGTTGTCAAAGCCATTGAAGCTCAAGGCACACAAGTCATTCTGGTTTAACGCCGCCAAATAGATAATTAACACAACAAATTGCTCAGTGTCTTAATCTCGCATTAAGACGCTTAGCTCCCTACATCCCAAATAAATCAAATATCGTGAAATTAAAGGTACTGTTATGAGCAAAGTGAATGAAATAACCCGTGATTCTTGGATCTTAAGCACTTTCCCTGAGTGGGGTACATGGCTAAATGAAGAGATCGAAAATACTGTTGTAGAACCAAATACATTCTCTATGTGGTGGCTAGGGTGTACAGGGATCTGGCTTAAGAGCGAAGGCAATACCAATATTTCGATCGACTTCTGGTGTGGTACAGGTAAGAAAACGCAAAAGAATGCGTTCATGAAAAACCAACATCAAATGATGCGTATGGGCGGTGTAGAAGCCCTTCAACCAAACTTGCGTACAGCGATTTTCCCACTCGACCCATTTGCGATCAAAGAAATCGATGCTGTACTTGCCTCTCATGATCACGCCGATCATATCGACGTTAACGTTGCTGCAGCTGTGCTACAAAACTGCCCTGAGCACGTTAAGTTCATCGGCCCACAAGCTTGTGTCGACCTATGGATGGGCTGGGGCGTTCCAGAAGAGCGTTGTGTGGTAGCAAAAGTTGGTGATGTATTAGAAGTGGGTGACATGAAGATCCGCGTTCTCGACTCATTTGACCGCACAGCACTAGTAACACTTCCAGAAGGCACATCGTCATACGATAAAGAGATCTTGGATGGAATGGACAAACGTGCCGTCAACTACTTAATCGAAACAACGGGTGGTTCTGTTTATCATTCTGGTGACTCACACTACTCAAACTACTACGCATCACATGGTAACGAGTACCAAATTGATGTTGCATTGTTGTCTTACGGCGAAAACCCTCGTGGTGTTACTGATAAAATGACTTCATCGGATATCCTTAGAGCCGCTGAGTCTCTTGACTGTGAAGTTGTCATGCCGTTCCACCACGACATCTGGGCTAACTTCCAAAATGATCCTCGTGAGATTGAAGTACTATGGAACATGAAAAAAGATCGTCTCCAATACAACTTTGCTCCGTTCTTCTGGCAGGTTGGCGGTAAGTACACTTACCCAACTGACAAAGGGCGCATGCATTATCAACACTTCCGTGGTTTCAAAGACATCTTTAAAAATGAACCAGAACTGCCTTATAAGGCGTTCCTATAACCTTATCCATGCCTGCCAAGCCGAGTGTTTATCCACTCGGCTTTTTTGATAATCGGACCTAATACTCACCTAACACTCACCTCGCCTTTTGTTGCCAACCTGCGTAGAATACGCGCTCTTTTACCATTCACGAGCAACTATAGGCAGTCAGTTTGCACACAGTAGAACAACTTAAAAGCGGAGAGCTTGCAGGCATTCAGCGTCTTCAACTTTCTGAACAATTAACCGAGTTACCACAAGAGATCTTAGCCTTAGCTGATACGCTGGAAATTCTCGATGTTTCGAACAACCTTTTAAGTGAACTGCCAGAATGGCTCACTGAATTAAAGCAACTTAAAATAGTGTTTGCTTCCAATAACCGTTTCACACGCCTTCCACTTGTTCTCGGACGTTGTGAAAAGCTAGAAATGGTTGGGTTCAAAAGCAACCAGATCGTTCGTGTCGCCGAAGAGTCATTACCAGAGCAACTACGTTGGTTAATTTTGACCGATAACCAAATAGCTAAGTTGCCAGAATCTTTGGGCTACCGCCCGCGCCTGCAGAAATTAGCCTTGGCGGGTAACAAACTGGCATCACTACCCAACAGCTTTAGCCAGTTGCTCAACTTGGAGTTAGTGCGCCTATCAGCAAATCAACTTGAGTGCTTCCCTAGCGTACTACTTGAACTTCCTAAACTGGCGTGGATGGCTTTTGCAGGCAACCCTTTCTGTGAAAGAACCGACCTTGAAGAGAGTGTTCCACAAGTTGCTTCAAGTGCTTACAAGCTTAATCATGTTTTAGGGCAAGGGGCATCTGGAGTGATCTCTCACGCGGATTGGATTGATGCCAATTTCGACTTCCCAACCAATGTTGCGGTAAAAGTGTTTAAAGGGGATGTAACCAGTGATGGCTATCCTTGCGATGAGCTGCAAGCTTGCCTGCAAACAGGTCACCACAACAACCTTGTGAAATCTATCGCTCAAGTAAACGAGGATAATCACCTTGCCTTGGTGATGGAGTTAATCCCAGATAGCTACTTCAATCTTGGTCTACCACCAACATTACAAACCTGTACACGAGATGTTTTTAAGCAAGACTTCACCCTTTCGGTCAGTCAGATTGAAAAGATTGTTGACCAGATGATGGATGTGTTTAATCACCTACACGATAACAAGGTATGTCATGGTGACCTCTACGCGCACAATGTGTTGATCAATGAACAAGGTGAGATGATATTTGGCGATTTTGGCGCCGCATCAGTCTACGACTACTTAACCGAAACCCAACAACGCGGTATTAGAAAGATTGAAGCCCGCGCTTTGGGGCACTTTATTGATGATCTACTCTCGGTGTGTAAGCCGATTGAAACGCAAACTGCGGCCTACAAAAGCTTAAAGAACCTCGCCCTAATCACTGGCTAAACTACTTTACAAAGAGCGCTAGTATTCCATGTTTATTAGCGCTCTATATCACGGTCAATTTCTTGCTGAAGCGCTTCAAGTTGCTCAAGTACGGCGAGAAACTTCTCCCCAAAATCCGTCACCTGATATTCCACCCTTGGCGGCAACTCGTTGTAAACCACTTTATCTAGAATACCGAACTCGACATTACGCTTTAGACATTGGTTTAGCACCTTAGTCGACAGCCCTTCAACACTACGTACCATCTCTCCAGGACGATTGATGCCTGCAGCAAGCAATTGATAAACCGTTAGTGACCATTTGCAGCCATAGATGGTTTCGACCATCCGTGCACTGCTTTGAGGAGCGACTTTCCTCGGAAATTTTTTTTCTTTGTTATTCATAAAGATGTACCAATAAGTACCTACCCCACCAGTTAGTACTTACTATCTAACTCCTTGGTATATGGATAGTATAAGTACCAACAAAATAGCCAAAACGATAAGAAACTGGAATATTCTTATCTAAATAAACCCATTACTTGATACCGATAACACTGCCTTAAATTGAACAAGTAACGGGAAGGAGAAAAGTATGCTCAATATGAATTTTGCTGAGCGAGTCGTGATTGATACTCAGTCTATGCCTTGGATCGCCAGCCCTGCCCAAGGTGTTTGGCGTAAACCACTCGAACGTGAGGAAGCAGAATCAGGTCATACGACAAGTATTGTGCGCTATGAAGCAGGTTCTCAGTTTAAAACCCACCCTCACCCAATGGGTGAAGAGATCTTTGTATTAGAGGGGGTGTTCTCCGATGAAAATGGCGATTACCCAGCAGGAACTTATTTACGTAATCCTCCGGGCAGTAGCCACGCTCCATTTAGCGACAAAGGCTGCGTTATCTTAGTCAAGCTAAATCAATTTGATGCACGCGATAGTGCGACAGTACGAGTCAATACAAACACACAGCAATGGCTTGCGGGGATTGGTGGGCTTGAAGTGATGCCCCTGCATGACTTTGAGCATGAGCATGTTGCCTTAGTTAAATGGCCAGCCGGAGAAAGGTTTCAACCACATAAGCATTTTGGTGGCGAAGAAATCCTTGTTCTCAGTGGCAAATTCTCCGATGAACACGGGCAATATCCACAAGGTTGCTGGATACGCAGCCCGCATATGAGTGAGCACTTTCCTTATGTCGAACAAGAAACCGTGATCCTAGTGAAGACAGGCCATTTGCCACTAGTCGTTTAACTCAATGTAAGGGCATCGGCTTAACGAATGCCCTTGTTAAAAAGCGATCATCGACCACCCGCTATATCGATAAAAGAGCCTGTCACGAACGACGCCTCGTCAGACAGTAGCCAAGCAATAGAGTTCGCCACTTCTAATGCCGTTCCTCCACGGCCTAGTGGAAGTTGTGGCCCAAGCCTATCTACTCGTCCTGGCTCACCCCCATCGGCGTGCATTTCTGTGTAAATACAGCCTGGTCTGACACCATTGACACGTATATTACGTGACGCAAGCTCAAGTGACAGTCCTTTGGTTAACGAGTCCATCGCGCCTTTAGAGGCTGCGTAGTCTACATATTCAAATGGCGCTCCTGTTCTTGATGCGGCAGAAGAGACGTTAACGATAGAGCCATTACTATCAAGCTGATTGATAAACGCCTTACAGCACAAAAAGCAGCTTATGACATTGGCGTCCATTACCTTCTTGAATCGTTCTAGGTCAATATCACTCAAGGTTGATTGAGTAAACAGAATACCTGCATTGTTCACCAAATGAGTGACTGTGCCATAGCGCTGGGTAACTTGGGCAAACATAGCTTCAACTTGCGCTTGGTCTGAAACATCAGCCTGAATCGCGAATGCCTCTCCACCTGTAGAAACAATCTGCTCTACCACTTCATCAGCACGCTGGTGGTTTTTAAGATAATTGACCGCAACAGCATAGCCTTGGTTGGCAAGAAGTTTTGCGGTTTCAGCGCCAATTCCCCTACCCGCTCCCGTTACAATAACCACTTTATCCATTTGATTTCCTTTACTCTTCAATTCCAATTGAGGTGACTTTACAGTGTAAAATCCGTTGGTTCTTGCATCTTCTCTACGCCAGCCATTAACCTCTCTACCAACAAACTCAGCGCCTTAGGTTGATAGCGCCTTTGCTTATAAACCAAGTAGGCTTGTCTAACACTGCGTTGATACTGAGGCAATACCCTAACTAAGTTCATCCCTTTATGCACATGTCTGAAAGGCAACGATGCCACGCCCAAACCTTTCTCTACCGCGCCACATACAGCCAAAATATCATTCACGATCAGCTTAGGTTTCACGCTCATCACATCAACCAGATGCTCTTGCTCATACACGGAAATATCTAAAGCATGATCAACGCTGACCCAGTCAAGCTGACTCAAAGAGGCAAGATCGTTAACCTCCCCCACTTTGGTTAAGTACTCAGGACTGGCAAAAAAGGCATGGCGAGCTTTAAATAAAGGTCTGGCGATCATGTCATTCATCTCTGCCAAATCGAAGGTGATCAACAAATCTCGGTCAGTCTGCGGTACTGCTTGCTCTTGGCTAAGCACCAAGTCGAGCGATACTTTGGGATAATCAACCAAAAACTGCTCGACCACCTCCCCCACAAAGGCTCGATAAAAGTTGTGTGGAATAGCGAGCTTTATCTTACCCGATACTTCTTGTGTATCAGAAAGCATTTGTCCGAAGCCAGATTCGACCGATTCCATGCCACTCCTAAGCAACTCAAAGGCTTCTGAGCCACTTTGTGTTGCAACTAGCTCTCTGCCCTTCTTTTCCAATAATCGCGTATTGAGGCGCTGTTCAAGCGCAGATAAGCGGCGTGACATGGTCGAAACAGGAAGCTGAAGCTTTTTAGAAGCCGACAGCAAAGACCCTTCTTCCACCACACTACAAAACAAATAGAGATCATCCATGTTTCCAAATATGGAATTCATACTTCTATACCTGCTTATTTTTTTCACTATTGGATAGTTATATCCTTAAATACATCAGAACAACAACAAGAAGAGGAGAATTTATGAGCCGCAAACATTTTTGGATTTCCGCCCTGCTTTCGTCTTTGACCATGGCCATCATTATGTCGGGATTAATTTCTGGCTATAAATTGGGTTTTAGTCACGAGTGGCCAGCAATTTGGCTAGATAGCTTTCTTCTGGCATGGCCAGCAGCGCTAACACTTAACCTGACTGTCTTACCGCAAATTAGAAAGTTGTCTAACTGGTTAGCAGGTGCGAGCGCTGTCTCGCAAGCTTAAAGCGTTAAAAAACAAAAAGGGGACCTCATGTCCCCTTGTCATATTTGTTGGTGCCACTATGGCGTGATAATACCTTGCAATTCTTGCTCTCGTTGAGCCGTTATCCAGTTGAGGCATTGCTCTTTTAACTGTGGCTCGACTGACGCGATAAAGCGACATGTCGCATCGCGATGTTTAATCCACTGTCTTTGCACTTCTCTTACATCATCAGCTTGTGGTTTTGGCATCGCATAGTCTTCAGATGGCAATTTAAGCGCACTCATTAACTTTTTATAGGTTGCATTTAACTGGCTATCTGTTTCACTGAGTGAAGTGGAAACTGTCTCTATATCACCCTGAATAGCTTTATCTAGCGTTGAAAGGTAAAGATCCTTCTGCGATTGAATCGAGTCTATTATCCAAGCAGTACGCCCCGTACCACCATGCATTTCTTCTTGCTGCGCTTTGAGCGTGACATAATCTTCCATCTCTTTATAGGCGAGATTCAACAGAGCTAGGCTCTCCTCAGGCAGTTTTTCAGTTAATGCGGAAAGCTCACTTTGGCGACGTTTCTCCTGCTCTACGGCATCCCTATCAGCGCAATACCCTGCCCCCGCGCCACTGGTCACGTAATGACAAAGGTTAAAAGGCACCGCTTGATCATTTTTCCAATGCTTATAGTAATCGGTCACCGCAAATGAGAGCTCTGCTGGCACATCACCACCACGCGTGATCAACCAAAACACAAGTTCTGGATCGGGTTTACCAAACTTACTTCCCTCTGTTGAAGCTTGTTCAGCTAACTCCCATACATCGTAGAAGGGCCAATCTCCGTCTTCATCTTCTACCTGATAAGTTTTAAAGAACGCATCAGGGTCACGCTCGGGGACTTCGGCGGCATAGGTCAGTACTTGCACCTTTTCTTGTTCATCATAGAGGGTCAAGCTAGGATTTTTCTGTTTGGCTTGATAGTAAGTCTCTAGAGCGCTTTTAGGGTCAGACATTCTAATGCTGCCTGCGCGGAAAAAGACCTTATCTAGATAGTATTTTAGTGCCTCTTGATGACCATGCGCCGCAGCTTGCTGCAAATGGTAGACACTCTGTTCATCCGTTAAAGTGTATTGGTAAGCAAGTCTAAAGTGCGCTTCAGCATTGCCCTGCTCAGCCGCCTGAGTAAACAAAGTCTGCGCTTTTTTTGTATCGCCTGCTTCGTAGAGCTGCTGCGCTTTCGTCACGAGATCCAGCTCAGTAGAAGCAGTTGAAAACGCCAAACTACAACCCAGTACAATCGGAATAAATTTATTCATCATTGGTCCTTCAATAACAGAGTGAGCAGAATGAATGCTCTTTCGAGTTTGGTATCAGCCCTATTTTTAACACGCGAAAACAAAAAAAGGGATCGAATCGATCCCTTTTTAGTTTATCTGATTTGCAGCGCTTAGCGATTACAGCTCAGCGTTGTGGTAAACCTGCTGAACGTCATCACAGTCATCAAGAAGGTCTAAGAACTTCTGGAATTTCTCTGCATCTTCACCCGCAACTGGCGTGTGAGTTTGAGGTACGAAAGTGATCTCTTCTACATCAAGAGTCAGGTCTGGGAACGCACCGTTTAGAGCAGTCTTAGTTTTGAAGAACTCAGTGTGAGGAGCGAAAACCGTAATCACACCATCTTCAAGTTCAACGTCAGTCACATCTACGTCTTCCATCATCAGCGTTTCTAGAATGATTTCATCATCGTCGCCTTTGAACTGGAATACTGCTTGGTGATCAAACATGTGTGAAACAGAACCTTCAACACCAATTTTCGCACCTGTTTTAACGAAACACTGGCGTACATCTTGGAAAGTACGGTTACCGTTGTCAGTTAGACAATCAACGATGACGCTTGTGCCGCCAGGACCAAAGCCTTCGTAGCGCGCAGGAACGTAGTCTTCACCGCCACCACCGTTTGCTTTATCGATCGCTTTGTCGATAACGTGTGCAGGAACTTGGTCTTTTTTCGCTTTTGCGATCAGGTGCTTAAGAGACAAGTTCATGTCTGGGTCTGCACCGCCATTTTTCGCGCACATGTAAATTTCTTTACCGTATTTGGAATAAACTTTAATTTTTGCGCCAGCAGTTTTAGCCATTGAGGCTTTGCGCACTTCAAAACTTCTTCCCATCGGGATGTTCTCTCTAATTCAATTTAACGCGAAGGATTTTAGCAAAAAGCGAGCACATTTCAATTTCTCGCCTTGCAGAGGAAATGGTTACGTTACGCGACGCCCATTACTCGCTTATATTTAGCTACAGACTCTAGGAATGAAGCCTTTTCTTCTTCATTGGCAATTTTGGCTGCCTCCTGATCAATCTCATCAGGCACAGCTTTCGCTTCACGAAGCTTCCAAACCAAAAATGAGGCTTGCTTATCAAGTTCAATCTTGTTTTTTTCGCTTGCAGGGAGAGTTGACAGGTTTATCGACATAGCAAAATTTAAATCTGTAAAAATATGGGGAGGGAATATACCACACCCAACGCGAATGTAGCGAGGAATTGCAGTGGGAGTGAAGGGTTAGATCAAAAAACTCTCAAAAACAAAGGGGGGCTTTCCTGTGCCCCCCTTAGGTAATCGCATATGTGTGTCACAACTAGTGCAGAATGCCTAGTTCCTTTGCCTCTTCGATAGTTAACCCACTCTCACGAATCTCTTTTAATGCTTCGATACGACGACGAGCTTCGGCAGATTTGGCACCCTTAGTCGGCTTTTGTGACTCTACTTCTTCCGTGAAGTCCCACTTGCCAGCAATTTTACTCATTTCATCATGGTCAATAGAATTAATGGACATAATAACCTCCGAACAAACCATGCTAGGGACAGGTAATCTGTAGCAAAACCTCTCGCCCCTTGTTAAGAATTTTAGCTCCATAATGTGATTGTGCTAATAGTTCAGAAACTCTTACTGTTTTTTGTATAAATAAGTTTTGCGCCTGCCGTTGTCGCACAGTACATTTAAAGGATTACCCCTACAGAAATGAAGGCGATCCGGGTCTCATTTTTTCTTCAGCGTTTTCTTCTCAAGCCCCCAGTGCTGAACACATTCTGAGCGCATTTTTCGAGTCACTTCACTGTTTTCAATCGTACTTCTTTTCACTCAAAAAATAAGAGTTAATGATAATCATTATCTTTTGTGTTTTTGAGTAAGATTATGAGTAAACTAACCAGCACGCATGCCTATCATGCAGACCCGATCATCAAGATTCGGGATTTATGTGTCGACTACATTACCGACACGGGCGACTTCAACGCGGTGAAGTCAGTCAGTTTTGACATTGGTAAAGGTGAAATATTTGGCCTTGCCGGCGAATCAGGTTGTGGAAAAAGCACCATCGCTTTTGCGATCAATCGTCTACATAAGCCACCTGCGTTTATATCTGGCGGTGAAATTCATTTCGAGGGGCAAGACCTACTTAGGCTATCCGATAAAGATCTCGGTGCTATCCGCTGGAGCGAAATTGCCATGGTATTTCAAAGTGCCATGAACTCACTTAATCCCGTGTTGCCAATTCAAGAGCAATTTGCCGATGTACTGCGCCACCATAGAGGCATGAGTGAGGAACAAGCCAAAGATCGCGCGGAAAAGCTACTTGATTTAGTCAACATTCCCC
This sequence comes from Vibrio tubiashii, assembly GCF_028551255.1. Taxonomy (NCBI): domain Bacteria; kingdom Pseudomonadati; phylum Pseudomonadota; class Gammaproteobacteria; order Vibrionales; family Vibrionaceae; genus Vibrio; species Vibrio tubiashii. The sequence continues at coordinate 1,638,539 of NZ_CP117030.1, forward strand.
GAGAGCGACTCACTGAGTACCCTCACCAGTTCAGTGGTGGTATGAGACAGCGATTGGTCATCGCGATTGCTCTATCGCTCAATCCAAAGCTAATCATTATGGATGAGCCGACTACAGCACTCGATGTGGTGGTCCAGCGCGAGATATTGCAGCAAATCTATCAGCTACGTGAAGAGTTTGGATTCTCGGTTCTGTTTATTACCCACGATTTAGCTCTGATGAGCCAATTGTGCGATCGCATTGCCATCATGCGCCATGGCGAAATTGTCGAGGTTAATCAGTCTAAGCAAATTCGCAACAACCCTCAGCACCCATATACACAAAAGCTATGGGCTTCATTCCCGAACATTCACGAAGGTAAACATCAACAGCAAGGAGCCCTCGCATGAGCCAACCCATCATTCAACTTAACAATGTGGTTAAAGAGTTCACTATTGGCGGAGGATTTGCGTCTGTTGAGCGATTCAAAGCCCTGCAAGGGATAACCCTCAACCTGCATAAAGGCCGTACCTTAGCGCTAGTTGGAGAGTCTGGCTGCGGTAAGAGTACTTGCGCACGCTTGATCACCAAGGTTTACCCAACTACATCTGGCGAGATCCTGTTTAACGGTAAGAACATCGATGAAATCACCAGTAAAAAAGAGCTGCTGGATTATCGCAGCAAGGTGCAAATGGTGTTTCAAGACCCATTTGGCTCGTTAAATCCAACCCAAACCATTGAGCACCATTTAACTCGTCCACTGAAGATACACAAACAAGTGGCAAACAAAGCCGATATTCCCGCTAGGCTGAAGGAGCTGATTGAGTTAGTGGAACTGGCTCCTGATACATTAGACAAGTACCCACATGAGCTAAGCGGCGGCCAAAGACAAAGGGTGAATCTGGCAAGAGCACTCGCGGTAGGCGCTGAGGTCATTCTTGCTGATGAGCCGACCTCTATGCTAGATGTCTCTATTCGTCTTGGTGTCCTCAACCTGATGCAACGAATGAAGAAAGAACTCGGTATTGGCTTTTTGTACATTACCCACGACCTTGCGACCGCGCACTACATTGCCGAAGAAACGGCGGTTATGTACAAGGGGCAGATTGTTGAATGGGGTGATACTCAAGCGATCTTAACCGATCCGCAACATCCTTACACTAAGCTACTGATCTCTGCGGTACCCGATCCCGATCTGCCATTTGGTCAATTAGTGGAAAATGAACCAAACTATTCTTTAGATGCCGATCAGATCCGTGAGCAAAGTGCGATTGTTAAAGAAGGGTTTGATCAAGTCGGACCAAATCACTTTGTAAAACATTGGGTTAAGGCAGCATGAGTCAATTAGATACGTGGGTAGAACAGATCGGGATCTGGTATCAACACCGAAAGCATGATCAAGGGAATAATCTTGAATCATTGATCCTGTCACCTCCAGAGCAAATTTGGGGGCCGTTAATTTCCGATCAACAAAGTAAGGCGATTGCCTGTTGGTTAGATGGTTGCCTGCGTATCTTTAATCATGCTCGTTACGACGCGCCTGATAAAGCGTACCAGTTTCTGCAACTGGCCTATAGCAGACTGCAAAATGTGGTTTCGAATCCGGCCAGTGAGCTAGAACTAAAAGATTGGTCTATGAAGCGCATGCAGCACCTGACAGTATTAAGCTTGGAGTTCTGCAATCAACAAAGTCATTGCAGCTGGCAGGAAGAGTCTCATCAGTTGATCGATGCCCATGTTCAGTTTATGGCAGCCCATGCTTGGAATGAACCGCGGAACGATGATCAAGGAATATCGAGTGTAAAACACTAAAGGTTCACTGCATCAGTCAGTGACACCTGCTCTGCAAGAGCTCTCCCCTGCTCCACACGATAGACTCAATGCAATAACGGAAAGATGATCAAGGGAGATTACCTTGATCATCGTTTCGTAGTAATCAGATAACCTGCTGAATTTTAGGCAAAAAAAAGCGAGCTCGGAGAACTCGCAAAATATTCAGAATGAATGTAACAATATGAGCCAATCTATCAGGGATAATCCTATCCCTCATTCATCAGAAAGGACAAAAGGTTGTCTATTCGGGATAAATATTATCCAACTGCTCCTGAGCCAATGTCAGTGCACTGTCAGGGGAATGTAGTAGCTCTGTTCAATAGCGCAAAGAATGTAACAAGGTGTATATCAGCGTAAATAAACACAAAAAAGCCAGCGTTTGAATCGCTGGCTTCATATCTTGCCCTAATTGATGGCTTAAACTGCCACCTCATCTAGCGCTCTGAACACCGTTTCGTCTAGGTGACCTTCAAAAACTTGTTTACATACCTTACGACGAACAGCCAAGCCCGCAATTAAGCGCTCAATAGACAAATGCTTGTTCTCACTTTGACCATTGTAGAGCTCTACCATCTTGCTTAGCGTCTCGTAAGGAATCGCCTCTTGACCGACTCGGAGGTAATCAAGCTTGTCAATCAACTCCAGACACTCTTCTTGAATTGAGCTATGGGAATGCCCTGTCATAGCGGCTAAAGCCGATATAGAGCGTTCTAGAGCCTCTGAGGAGGTATATTTGGATAGAGTAATGGTAATCTCATCCGCATTGATCTCAACCAGGTGCTTACGTTGCTTAACACGACGGCCTAACTTACCGCGCGGTGAACGCTCTTTGCGTTGGATTGGCTCAAATTCACCATCGATGATCTGAGACATCTCTTCAAGCTGCTGTTTTGACACCATTTCGTTACGAAGCGGGTTTGGCAAGGTTGGCGCCATATTACGCTTACCCGCATTGGTGGTTCGGGCGCGCGAGTAACGCAAGACTTCTTCGGCATCACACTTGATATCAAATTGATAATCTTTGACTTTGCCATTTTCGATCATTGCCGAGATCGTTAGGTGGTAACCCCAAAGATTGACCAAAAACAGATCTTCGGTGCCCTTGTCTTCAGCTAGTCTTTTCAACTCGCGGATCAAATCCATCGAGAAGCGACGCCATTCAATGTTTCGGGCCAATTTCTGGTTCAACTCACTCAGTAACATCACATCTGAATGACGGCGAGACATACGGCTGCGGAAGTAGCTATACAACTGAAACACTAATGTGTGCTGCTTTAGAATTTCAGGCGGAAACAGGAAGAAATAATCGCGCGTAAGCAGTTCTTCATAGAACGACGGCTCCCAAACTAGGATGTATAGGTTTGGTTTAATACGAATTTCGCCGTCAGCGCCCTCTGTAGGAGCTTCTTCCGATGCGGTAATAGTACGGGCCAAAAATCTAAAACGATCGCTCTTAAAGCCTTCTGGCATGTTCTCACTAAGCCATCGACCAGTCAGTTCGTGTAACTGGAAGTCAGTAAACTCAATTCGATCAATACTGTCACGAATAGAATCACGAGCAGGACCACTGTCTTTTTTCCCACGTAAGGAAAGAATATCCGTGATGTACAGCGGGGTTTTATTCGGCACATGAGTACCATCTAACTGATACTGATGTTGGTGATGTTCATGATATTGCACCGTCAAAGTGAACAGCGCGAACAAGGTCATCAGATCATCAACCGTCATAATATTTTTAGAGGATCGTGTTTCGATCACAGCGCGTGTACCAGAGATCGACACCATGCTCTTTTGGTAGCTTTTGCGGGTACGTGGTGGCGCTAAAGCTTGATCTATGATACCTGCCCAGTTAGTTGGTGAAACCACAAACTGATCCGCTTCGTCTTTCATCGCTGGTGGCGTGTTTAAGCCATGCTCATTCAACAAGCGTTTATTGACTTGAGTTTGCGCCAGTGCTTTTGAACGTTTCTGTTTTTCCGTTTGTTTTACCGATTCTGTAACCAGGCTTGTAGCGCCTAACACGGAGATGAGCTGGTTAGGGTTAACGAAACGGTGCAGCATGGTTTTGCCCGCCAGTCCTTCTTCAAAACGAACCGGGACTTGTTGAAACAAACCAATATTGACTGCTGCGCGTAACCTTTGCTGGATAGCAGCACGAGTAACTTGGCCATCGGTCGCATCAATCAGTTCAGTGGTTGAAACTAATCCGTCTTTGCTGCTAAAGCCTCTTAGGGAGATAAGATTAAGAAGTTCGACGATACTTTTGGTAACGCCTTTGAAGTGTTGATACTGCTCTATCCAATTAACAGCAACTTCAGATACTTCAAATAAGTGTCCATCTTTGTGGCTTCTTGGCGCTTTGATCAGTAGTTTTTCGTCTGAGCTCATTATTAGATCCGTGTCACACTAGCCGTAATATCGCTATAGTTCCGAAAGAATAAAGAAAAAAAGATCATAAATAAAGAAAAAATTATTGCTTTTAAATAACTGATCTTTTTGATTAATCTGATCTTAATTGATTATATGATCTATTGATCCGAGCGTCGTTGGTCTTGTAAGTGCATGTAGATAAAGGGATTTTTTTTTAGCGCTTGGAAAGCATGATCATGAAAACCCCGAAAGCATGATCAATAAGTCTTTGAAAGCATGATCAAATATTACTAGAACGATGATCATCGTTGATTCGAATCTATGATCAACGTGTCTGCGAAAGCATGATCATCTACCCTACACACTTTATCCACAGGATGAAGGATAACTGTTTGGGATGGACGATAAAACCTTGCCTTTTTCCTACTCTAGTTTACGAAAGAATGATCAAGGAAGAGGATGTAACAAAGGATATTGATTGCTATATGAACAATATCTTTAGTTGAACGACAGGTTGTCTATTTTGTTGTGCCTTAATCGCTAGTCTTTATTGTTTCGAAAGCATGATCAAGTAAATGACATCGTTCCTGCATTGATTAAGTTGTCGTTCAACAATTCGTTCTCTTAATGCCTTGTCGGCTCTTATCTCTTAGTCCATCTGCATTCGTCCGTAATTCGATGGTATTTTTTCATGCTTCCGGTAGATAGTGTTACTTGATCATTGTTCCGATCTTTGATCATTTGTTTAGGATCTAGAATCCCCTTGTTTCTGAACTGAAATTTCCTTGATCATCGTTCCCTAAGTAGTAAAAGTTACCGAAAGCATGATCACCATACCTTCCTTGATCATTGTTCCGACTAAATGTTATCGCGCTTGATTTTTAATATTATCAACGCTGGCTACTTGAGCTGTCGTTTTCTAATTCAGTTGCGAAACTTAAGTCAAAATTGCACTAGCCGTAAATTAGAGCTAATTCTTAATCGTTCCGAAGAGATAGACGATTAAATAGGTTCATAGAATTTTTTACATTGTAAATAAGTGATACTGTAACACTTTTATTGTTTGTTGGATTTAGAGGGATTGTTAGGGATTTTTTGACAATCATTTGACCTGTTTTTGCTCCTTGACGTTAAAATTCATGTCATATTTCTATTTAATGTGATTAATATCTATAATTGCATGTTCACCTTTTTATTGTATGTTACGCAAAGTGCTGTACAATAACTTCTAGGTCACTAATAACGGAATTTGGCAAATGAAACGAGAACATACGATTGAGAGTCTCATTCAGCTAGCGGAAAAAACAGCTCAGGTTCAAGCTGATCGTATTGAAATAGTATTGGAAGAACGTAGCGATGAGCACTTTCCTCCAATGTCGAAAGCGTTGATGGAAACGCGTTCAGGCTTAACACGACGCAAATTGGATGATGCAATTAGCAAGCTTGAAGAGTCTGGCCATCAATTTACTAAGAACAATGCCAATCACTATTCTATCTCTTTGCAAGAAGCACACATGCTAATGGATGCCGCTGGCATTCCAAAGTTTCATGAGCGTAAAAAGAATAGCGAAAATAAACCGTGGATCATCAATGTACAAAACCAAAAGGGTGGTACAGGTAAATCGATGACGGCTGTACACCTCGCGGCGTGTTTGGCGCTCAATTTAGATAAGCGTTACCGTATTTGTCTTATCGATTTAGATCCTCAGGGGTCACTTCGTCTATTCTTAAACCCACAAATTAGTCTGACCGATCACGACAACATCTATTCAGCCGTTGATGTCATGTTGGATAATGTGCCAGATGGGGTAGAAGTCGATAACGAGTTTCTACATAAGAATGTCCTATTGCCAACGCAGTATCCAAACTTAAAAACGGTTTCTGCTTTCCCAGAAGACGCAATGTTTAACGCTGAAGCGTGGCAACACTTATCGCAGAATCAGTCTTTAGATATCGTTAAGCTGCTGAAGGAAAAACTGATCGATCAAATTGCTGACGACTTCGATGTCATCATGATTGATACGGGCCCACACGTCGATCCACTGGTATGGAATGCTATGTACGCTTCAAACGCGTTACTTATTCCGTGTGCGGCGAAACGTTTAGACTGGGCATCAACGGTTAACTTCTTCCAGCATTTACCTACCGTATACGAAATGTTCCCGGAAGATTGGCAAGGGCTTGAGTTTGTTCGTCTAATGCCGACTATGTTTGAAGATGACAACAAAAAGCAAGTCGCGGTATTGACCGAGATGAACTATCTATTAGGTGATCAAGTGACGATGGCTACCATTCCTCGTAGCCGCGCATTTGAAACATGTGCCGATACCTACAGCACAGTATTTGATTTGACGACAGGCGACTTTGAAGGGGGTAAGAAGACCCTAGCGACTGCGCAAGATGCGGTACAGAAAAGTGCATTAGAACTTGAACGAGTTCTGCATAGTCATTGGTCATCATTAAATCAGGGGTAATTAGAAAATGGCAATTAAAACTTCAGATTTAAACGCGAGATTATTTGGCAAGGCGAATAAGCGTCATGTCACTACACCGCAAGAAGCGCAACAAGCGGCGAAAGAACAAGCTCAGGTGATTGAGTTGGCCGTTGCGGGTGAAGAGAAAGTTCAGTTCGAGTTAGTACGTATTCCTGCTGAAAAAATAGGTGAGTCAACGGTTGTATTTGCAGAAAACGCTCGTGAGCAGTCGTTCTTAAATGAGCATGCGCTATCAGATGTGTTGGTTACGTTGAAAGAGCGTGGTCAGCAATATCCAGCCGTGGGTCGTCGACGCGAAGATGGTAAGATTGAAGTGCTCGACGGTAGCCGCCGTCGCATGTCATGTATTCTTGCTGACAAAGAATTCATGATCTATGTCGGTGAGAACATCAGCACCGAACACGCGAAGTTCTTGTCTGACGTCGCTAACGCTCACAAGCCTTTGTCCTTGTATGAGAAAGGTCGTGAGATGCTGGCTAAGCTAGAAAGTGGTGAAGCAGAAGATCAAAAAGCATTGGCCAAGATGTTCCAGTGCAGTGAAGCACTTGTGAGTGGCGCACTCAAAGCTGCTGATCTTCCACTTGAGCTTCTACAAGCTTACCCAAATGTGGCGGAACTAGGTCGCCCAACTATCGTTAAACTGCACAAGCAATATAACGCTTTGGAGTCAGATAAGCAGAGTAAGCTTCTTAATAAGTGCAGCTCAGATGAAGGTTTTGTTTGGCAGCGCACTCAATCTCAAGGGGTGGCGCGTATCACTAAAGAAGTGACTGAAACCATCGAAGCTTGGATTGAAGAGCTATCACCAACTAAGAAATCCGCTGTGGCTAAAACAGAGTTAGTGAAAGGGCGCGCAAGCTATACCCGCAAAGGCAGCAACTTGACGTTAAACTTGAAGAAGGTTGATGATGCGTTGATGCAAGAGTTACTAGACTTAGTGGCGAATAAGCTAAATTAACCCATCACCCTGTTTGATTCATTAAGCCGCTTTTTGCGGCTTTTTTTATGCCATAATATCGCTAATTCCAATCTTATCGCGCTTATGAGTTCATGACTGCAATCAAAGACTATTTTTCCAATTTGTTCGCGTTATCCGCTAAGTCTAATCATCGTTATGGTGTCGTCTTACAAGGTAGTGAACATTGGCAGACGCAATGCCTCGATACGCTCCTTTCTTTGGTTGCGAGTAAGGAGGTTTTCTTCCTAGGAGGTGGCAGTAAGCGTGAAGTTGAAAAGCATGTCGGTTACAAGAAAGGCCAACAACTCTTAGGGCAGGAATGCCTATTGTTGTGCTGTGATTTTCGAGATGGGTTTGACGCCAATAGTTTCACTGCCGCAACAGGCTGTGTCAAAGGTGGCGGACTGGTGATTGTTCTACCAGAGCAAACTAGCAATCCAACGCTCGCTCACAGATGGCTAGAGAACGCTTTTCACAATCTCATTGTTGTTGAGGAGGGGGGCGAGCTATCAATCCCTCAGAGTCGAGAGTATCAAGCGCATGATAAGTTCGACCAGCAAAACCAAGCCATTGAGAAAATCCTAAAAGTCGTCGAAGGGCATCGCAAGCGTCCGCTTGTGATGACAGCCGATCGTGGTAGAGGAAAAAGCAGTGCGCTAGGTATTGCAGCTGCGAAACTGATGCAAGAGCGCTCTATTCATATCGTGGTGACGGCGCCGAGTTTAGCCACCGTGCAGCCAGTTTTCGAGCATGCTCAACGGCTGTTACCTCAAGCTACTGCAGATAAAGGTCGAATTCAATTTCAGCAATCAGTGCTAGAGTTTGTCGCCCCCGATGAACTGCTTCGCAGCCAGCAAGCGTGTGATTGTCTGTTTGTCGATGAAGCATCTGCTATCCCAATCCCGATGTTGAAAACCATGGTTGAGCAGCATCATCGCGCTGTTTTCTCTACCACGATTCATGGTTATGAAGGATGTGGCCGAGGCTTTACGGTTAAGTTCCAAACTTGGCTCAAGCAGCAACGTCCAGGCGCACAGTTTTTCCATCTAGATGCGCCTATTCGCTGGAGTGCAGGAGATCCGCTTGAGCAATGGCTTTTTGATGCCTTCTTATTAGATGCTGACTTGTCCGATGTGAAACAGCCAGCTTCGTTGAATCCACTTATTCAGCTCGATAAGCAGATGCTTGTCGAGCAGCCTTCGATTCTAAGAAGGTGCTTTGCGTTATTGGTGAACGCTCATTATCAGACCTCACCCAATGACTTAATGTTGTTGCTAGAAGATGATGCGATACAGTTGCACGCGATATTGGATAATGACCAATGCCTTGGTTGCATGCTTGCGGTAGAAGAGGGGAGGTTATCTCCGGAATTGGTCGAGCAAGTTCAGTTAGGAAAGCGTCGTCCCCGAGGGCATCTAGTTCCTAGCCTTTTAGCTAATCAACTGGGTATCACTGAGGCCGCTCTTCTATCGAGCCAAAGAGTCATGCGTATCGCTGTTCACCCAAGTATGCAGAGAGCAGGCATCGGCAAGGGGATGGTCAAGCAACTTATCCAGAATAGGGGTTATGATTTCTGCTCCACCAGCTTTGGTGCCACTTCGGAACTGGTCGATTTTTGGCGTAGCTGTGGTTTTGTTCCCGCTAAGCTAGGCAGTCAAAGAGAGCAGGCGAGTGGGACATACTCACTGGTCATGGTGAATGGTGGTCTAGATTGGTGTCATCAGGTAGAGGATTACTTTGACCTCTCTTTTCAATATGCCGTGAGTGAAACTTACCGTGAACTTGAGATTGAACTTGTCCGTAGTTTACTCACAAAAGATAATGCTTCCGTTGAAAAGCCTAACTTGAATAGCCTAGTAAAAAATTATTGTCACGGCGGAGCGAGCTTCGATAGCGTTGCGCCGTTGCTTGATCTATGGTGGAAACAATCACCCCATGCTCTCGCAAGCATGAGTGATTTGTTCATTCGAAAAGTGGTTCAACGTAGAGACTGGCAATGGTGTGCAAAGGAGTTTGGTTTTGCAGGGAGTAAGCAAATCGAACAAGAGTTTAGAGCTCAACTTCTTACCTCAATCAGTAGTGGCAGCTAGATTCGTCCTTTCGTCCTCCCGATTTACACTGTAAAAGAGTGATGCTCTCACAAACAGCTTTAAGAATTTACAGTGTAAACAACCACTTTTTTACACTGTAAATTGAATACGCCTAAACAAGGCTCATCAAAATTGATTCAATCCTAGTAAAAAAGTCACATTTTTTTGCATCAATGTAATTCGATGTAATTATCTAAAAAATATAGATAAACTCATTTTACTTAAGATATTTCCACATAAACTCTGTCCTTTTACGTATATCAGTAACTTGCGAATTAATGATTCCTTCCTACACTCATTCTTAGGCAACATGCTTAATATCGGCTAGGAATAATAACAAAGCAGTTAAGGTTGAAAACATGGAATGTTTGTTACCTGAGTCAGTAGATATTTCTACAGTGCTCGACTCCGCAACTCAATACAAAACGTGGCTTGGCCAAGACAACCAACTTAGCATAGATGCGTCGCACGTTAGCCGCGTTGATGCCGCAGGTATACAGGCGCTGGCGTCATTATTCCTCTCTGCCAAATCCAATCAGATAGACATTCAATTAGTACAACCTACTCCGTCACTGATCGAAGCTATTAGTACACTTGGACTGGATGATCAGTTTGATATGAGCACCGAAGTTGGAGAACTGTAAATATGACTAAAATTCTAGCTGTGGATGATTCCGTCTCAATTCGTCAGATGGTGAGTCACACTTTGCGTGATGCTGGGTATGACGTTGAAACCGCAAACGATGGGAAAGATGCGTTAAGCAAAGTGACTACATCCAAATTTGATGTGGTGATATCCGATGTCAACATGCCAAATATGGGAGGCTTCGAGTTAGTCAAAGCACTGCGCGAAAAACCTCAATACAAATTTATCCCGATTCTGATGCTGACGACAGAAACCAGTACAGATAAAAAACAACAAGGTAAGTCTGCGGGAGCAACTGGTTGGTTAGTGAAGCCGTTTAACCCAGATACGCTATTAAAAACACTAAAACGCGTCATCTAAACGGTTTTTTCTCACAGCAACGTCAATTGGTGAGGCTACAAT